>NZ_CAUFYA010000105.1:0-2526 GCF_959596855.1 uncultured Butyricimonas sp. | reverse complement strand
GGTGTCGATGGTATCGAGTATCCGTGCGATATACTTTTCCAATCAACCGCCTTATCATTTGCAAATGAACGTGAAGTTGACTATTCCGGTGAGTTCGTTGCGGCGGGTGATAAAATCACCAAAACAAAAGTGAAAAAATTTTGGATGAGATATTGATGTATTTCCAAATGGAATTTCAGTATTGGATTAATTGAATAAATCATTACTTTTGCAACATCATGGGTGTTGTTATTAAGTCAGATAAAGAGTTTGAGAAATTCTTTCGGGAGAATTTTCCAGCCGTGCAGGCGTTTATGCGACGTTACACGGGTGACGATGAATTGGCGGCAGATTTGGCGCAGGAGGCATTCATGCGAGTGTTTGAGCGGCGGGAGGAGATTATTTCCGTGGAGTACGGGAAGGCCTTTTTATACACGGTGGCGAGGCATTTGTACTGGAATCATTGTAAACATCAACGTGCGGCGGAGCATTATTTCGCACAGTTGGATGAAGATGATGCGGATGATTATAATTTTCTGGAAGAGGCGACACGTCAGGAAACCATACGGATTTTGTACGCGGCAATAGAGCAATTGCCACCCCGGACTCGTGAGATTATTCGATTGAATTTGGAAGGTATGAACAACACGGAGGTTGCCGAAGAGTTACAGATTTCCGTGAACACGGTGAAAGATTTGAAGAAATCGGCTTACGTGACATTAAGAGGTTTATTATCAAAAAATTATTTCCTTATTTTGACGTTCCTTTTGAGCGATTAAATGTTAAAATCGTCTTTCTTTGAATTTTTTTTGCTGTTTTACCCACCCACTTGGGTTTTGAAGTAATCTCTAGGGTAAAACAATAATAATTATATGGATTTATTAGAACGACGGATGATGATTGCCCGGCTGATAGCGAAAGAACTGACGGGAACAATGGACGAGAGGGAACGGGAGGAATTATCCCGTTGGCTCGCGGAAGACGGGCGACATCAAGAGGAGTACGAGCGGTTGAAAATATCGTTGGAAACAAACGATAAAGTGTGGGAAGAACAAGCCGCGGGACGACGGATGACAGATGCCCGTTGGGAACTCACGAAACAACGGATAAGGAAACAACGGCGTATCGTGTGGAGCAGATACGCGGCGGCGATTGTACTGCCGTTGGCAATAGCGGCTTTCTGGCTTATGAGCCGGGATACATCACGGGAGCAAATACCCGTGCAGACTGTTGCCATTACTCATGGTGTGGTGAAGGCCCAATTACAATTGGCTGACGGGCGCAAGGTCGAGTTGAACGATACGACACGATTACGCATAAATGAGGTGGGAGGAACAGAAATCCAAACATCGGACAAAATGGTAAAGTACACGGGGAGTGATTCCGTGGAGATACCGTTAGCGGGCGAGAGGTATAACACGTTGAGAGTACCCCGCGGCGGAGAGTTTGCCTTGGAGTTGGCAGACGGAACACGTGTTTGGTTAAATTCCGAGTCAACCTTAAAATATCCCGTTCATTTTACCGGAGACCTGCGGAAAGTGGAGATGACGGGAGAGGGATATTTCGAGGTGGCGAAGAATGCCGGAAAACCCTTTGTCGTGGCGGTAAATGGCGTGAATGTTAGGGTGCTGGGTACAAGTTTCAATGTTTCGGCGTACAGCGAAAAGGTGGTCACGACGTTGGTCGAGGGGAAAGTACAATTGCAAAGAGGGGCAGATAGCGTGACCTTGATACCTAATCAACAAGGAATATGGCAGAACGGGAAACTTGGGTTTGAGGTGAAACAGGTTGAGGCTCGGAATTATTCGTTGTGGCGTGAGGGAATTTTTTATTTCGAGGATACGGATTTGGAAACGATTTTGGATGTCATGGCTCGCTGGTATAACGTGAATATTTTTTACGTGAACCCGGGGGTGAAGTCCATGAGGTTTTCCGTGGAAGTTAAGCGCTACGAAAATATAGAGCAAATATTAAGGAGAATAGAACAGACAAAACGAGTGAAATTTGATATAAAAGATAGGACTATAAACGTGTGTGAATGAAAAAAAGACAGGTAACGCCCCCACGCTACCTGTCAGAATACATTCAATAAATTAATTCAATGTAAAATTCAGAAACAAAGTTATGAAAAAAAAGTGTAACTCGAGTGCTCTTATGAAAATAAGGCTGCGAAAAATGTTAATGGAGATGAAATTTTTTGTGCTTTTTTTCTTGTTATCCGTGTCTGTGTCGGCAACGACTTATTCGCAGGATGCAAGATTGACACTTTCGCTGGAAGATGTTTCTTTAACGGAAGTATTCTCGGCGATAAGAAAAAACACTACGTTCACGTTTATTTATAACGTGGATGATGTGAGAAGTTTGCGGGTGAAATCCTTGAATATGAAGGACGCTACGGTGCGTCAAATTTTGGATGAGGTTCTTCAGGGAACGGGATTTGTTTATCGAATTGCAGATGAGGTGATAGTGATTCAGCCGCGGGATACGAAAGAGGAAAAGAAATCTATTCGTTTGAAAGGATTCGTGTACGACACGAAAAAGCAACCG
>NZ_CAUFYA010000104.1:0-2602 GCF_959596855.1 uncultured Butyricimonas sp. | reverse complement strand
GGCGAAAACATTGAAAAAGCGCTGAAGAAATTTAAAAGAAAATTCGAGAAAACCGGTGTTATTAAAGAACTGAGAGATCGTCAAGCTTTCACGAAACCGTCTGTGAGAAACAGAGTGGCTCGTATGAAGGCTGCCTATCGTCAATCTTTGCAACAGGCTGAAGAATAAAAATTCGAATTCTTCCTTTGTTTTTCCAAACAAAAGGCGTAACTTGCTTACGGCTTATTATTTATAAAAAATGACACAGATCGGACTATTTTTGAAATACTTGGAAGACGTGAAGCGTTACTCCGCTCATACGGTGGTCGCTTACAAAACGGATTTGCGTCAGTTTTACGACTTTTGTGGAATGGACGAGGAAGACGAGGATTTTTCCCGAATGACGACCAAGCTCGTGAGAGAGTGGGTCGTGGCGGAAATGAGAGGAGCTTTGAGGAACAAAGGAGGTAAACAAAAGTTGCATCCGGCTTCCGGTAAGCGTAAGTTAAGCAGCGTTAAAGCGTTTTTCCGTTTCCTCGTGAAAGAAGGGGTGATGGAGGTGAATCCGGCCGAAGATATTTCGGGACCGAAGTTGCCGAAAAGATTGCCTGTTTTCGTGAACGAGCAGGATATGGAGATCACGCTGGATGACGCGGAGAAAGAGGAAGGCTTTCATGGGTTGAGAGATTTTCTGATTTTGCTGATGGCTTACGACACGGGCATGAGGCGTTCTGAAATTGTCGGATTACGGCTGGTTGATGTTGATTTGTCGCGGCATTGTATACGTGTCCACGGTAAGGGCGGAAAACAGCGGGAAGTCCCGATCTTGAGAGAATTGGAGGAGGATATTGCTTGTTATATCAAGGGGCGTGCCGAAGTCGTGGAACGTGAACACGGGATGTTCTTCGTGACTGATAAAGGTAAGCCGATCTACCCGCAATTCGTTTACCGTTTGGTGGTGGCGGCGTTGGCAGAACATACTTCATTGTCAAAGCGCAGTCCGCACGTGTTGAGGCATTCGTTTGCCACTCACTTGCTGGAACACGGGGCGTCAATCCAAGGTATCAAGGAATTGTTGGGGCACTCCAGTCTGGCAGCCACTCAAGTTTACACGCATAATTCGGTAGAGAAAATGTTGAAGATTTTTAAACAAGCTCACCCGCGAGCATAAATTATAGGAGGAAACGATATGGAAATTAGAATTAATCCTGTAGGTTTTTCAGTTAATCCGGTGTTGGAAGAGTTTATAAACAAGAAATTCTCGAAGCTGGAAAAGTACCACGACGGTATTATGGGAGTTGACGTTACCTTGAAATTGGAAAAGGATGATCAACTCGAGAATAAACTGACCGAGGTACATGTAGATATAAAAGGGCAGGAAGTATTTGCCAAAAAGAACGCGAAAACTTTCGAGGAGACTGTCGATGAGTTGTATGATGTGCTCAAGAGACAGTTAGTTAAGGCGAAAGAAAAAAGAGAAAATTGAGAAAAATGATCTCATTTATTGTGAGATATGATTTTTAATTTGTACATTTGCAAGCCAAATTAAATGGGATTTCTCGCCTTGTTTGATCAAGAATCAGATAAACAGCGAGTTACTTGCATGAATATAGAGTTATTGTGATAAATTGTTTAATAATAAAATTGTTTTAGAGTTATGGCTAAAGAACATTTTGACAGGTCCAAACCACACGTAAATATTGGTACTATCGGTCACGTTGACCACGGTAAAACTACTTTGACGGCTGCTATCACTACGGTATTAGCAAAAAAAGGTCTTTCTGAATTGCGTTCTTTCGATTCTATCGATAACGCTCCGGAAGAAAAAGAAAGAGGTATCACTATTAATACTTCTCACGTAGAGTATTCAACAGCAAATCGTCACTACGCGCACGTTGACTGTCCGGGACACGCCGACTATGTAAAGAACATGGTAACCGGTGCTGCTCAGATGGATGGTGCTATCTTGGTTTGTGCCGCTACCGATGGTCCGATGCCTCAGACTCGTGAGCACATCCTTTTGGCTCGTCAGGTAAACGTTCCGAGAATCGTTGTGTTCTTGAACAAAGTGGATATGGTTGACGACCCGGAAATGTTGGAATTGGTTGAGATGGAAGTTCGCGAGTTGTTGTCTTTCTATCAATATGATGGTGACAATACCCCGGTGATCTTGGGTTCTGCTCTTGGAGCATTGAACGGAGAAGCTAAATGGGAAGAGAAAGTAATGGAATTGATGGACTCTGTTGACAACTGGATCGAGTTGCCGCAACGTGCCGTTGATAAACCTTTCTTGATGCCTGTTGAGGACGTGTTCTCTATCACTGGTCGTGGAACTGTTGCTACTGGTCGTATCGAAACCGGTATCATTCACACAGGTGATGAGATGGAAATCATCGGTTTGGGAGCTGACGGTAAGAAAACCGTATGTACCGGTGTTGAGATGTTCCGTAAGATTCTTGACGAAGGTCAGGCCGGTGACAACGTTGGTTTGTTGCTTCGCGGTATCGATAAAGACGAGATCAAACGTGGTATGGTATTGGCAAAACCGGGTTCTGTTAAACCGCACGATAAATTCAAAGCTGAGGTTTATATCTTGAAGAAAGAAGAAGGTGGTCGTCACACT
>NZ_CAUFYA010000103.1:0-2716 GCF_959596855.1 uncultured Butyricimonas sp. | reverse complement strand
GAACCCATATAAAATTTCAATTAAAACACAATTAACTCCCATAACACTTGATTTTGATATATAACACTTTTGCTTTTCCTCTAAATACCGCCCTTAAATACAGACTATTATTTCTGAACTTTAACCCACTTTATGGCATCAGCAACGACAACTTGCGGGTCACTATCTTTATCTGCGGAATTACGTTCACGATCTCTGTCACTCAACGTCAGCCTTCCCTTCCCGTGAAAATCAAAAACACCCAAGGATAGCCATCCCCCATCATCTTTACTCATAGAGAGCACAACCTCGTGTTCTTCCTTCCCGTCAAATACGGTATAATAGTACTCTCTTAAGAAATCACTGATTCTGTTTTTCCCGGAAGGTTGATAACAAAACACCTCGTATGTTCCCTCGGGTAAATCAGTTTCCCATTGTACTTTTTGATTACCCTTACCGGCTTGTTTAAAATACACTCCTTTCACCGGGAAACCATACCCCTCTTCTTTGACTGTAAAACCCCAATGTTCTTCAGGGGGAAACGCATAATACTTGGCACGTGTCTCGACTTGTCCGAACAAGGATGCGATGTTAAACTTTCTGGTTTCAAGGAACGTGAATCCCAGCTCAGAGTCATCCACGATAATCTCGTTCTCGTTCACGGTTGAAAATGAGGTCGAATCGAGGGGCAAATACCACGTGGTGGTGTCGGTATAGACATCCCTTTTCTCACTTGATAATTCAACATATCCCGGGATATTTAAAGCCAGAATGGTATAAATATTGAAATTAACATTATCCTTCATTCGTGTTCTTATCGCTCGTCCCTCTCCCGGAGGAATAATCCATCCCGAACAATTATTGCTCGCCCTGATTATACCCGGAACTTTGCCCCGATTAAATACTTTAAAATCGTATGTATTGTACCTACTATAATTTTCACCCTTCACCGAGATAACATGCCCGTCTATCTCAAAAATGGGTAACTCATTATTTCGAAACCAACTATCAACGATAGAGTCCAATTTAACATTAAAACGAGAAAAGATTTCTTGCGAAAAATCTTCAAAGGTTGTTTCCTCAAAAAGGTGTCGCTTGAGAAAATCATGATAAGCATTGTGAAACTCTTTTTTCCCGATTCTGATCGCCAGCAGGGCGTTTAATTCCTCACATTTTTTACGAATGATCTTATCAAGCAACTCCGGAGAGAGCAAGGGATCTCTCAAAGCCTCTTCAAGACTATGGTCTTTCATGTAATCAACTATATAGTATTCAACATCCAACTCATGCTCCCAACTTAAATTGGGATAAAAAGCCAAGAGCAAGGCATCATTGATCAAGGAGCATTCGTCAGAATAAACAAAACTCGTGTTACCCTTACCACTTGATTGTAGCCCAAAACTTCCCCGCTCGAAAAGTTGAAATTCTTTATTAAACCATGTTTTAACCTCTTCTTCTTCGTACGATGGTAATCGAGTTTTTAATTTCTTGTTATCAAAAGAAAAGAAAGGCTCGTCCACCGAATATTTCTTTTCCGAAAGAAATACCATCCCCCCCTGTGTTCTCTCCCCCTCCTTTATGGTCTTCCCCGGGAACACGTGAAAATCACACGGAACCTCCACGACAGTGATCCAACTATAAGGATACTGCAGCGTGGGATCAAGGGGTACTTTATTCATCATGCGCCTTACGACATAATTATTATTATCACCATAAAATCCTATTTGGAATTTAGCATTTGCAATAATGTTCGACCACTCCCCTTTGGGAATACTGTCGTAAATATCTAGCATAAACTCATGCTCGGGCAAGTAAAAAAGCTCTACCCTTGTCGAAAAATCATCCTTTGCCATATTCGACATAGCGTGGATTTCAGGTAAAGCATCGCTACCGACCACAATCTCCCGTTTCTTGTAATTGCCGACACAAAGACTAATCCCCCTCATGTCATGCTCGAACGTGAATATCGTTCTCCCGACAGTATCCCTATTCGCATTCCCTTGACATATTGCTACTAGATTTGAGTCATGCTCCACTTCCAGTTCGTAGCGAGTGAACATGGCTCGCCTGAAACCGGACACATCGTAGGGAGGCACACTGACTGGGTACCAAGCACATTCCGGAGTAAGCAATTTGTATCCTTTCTCGCACAACGCTGGGCTATAGCCAAAACGGTAAATATCAATCGTGTTCACAGCCGAGGAAGTATACTTCTCTTCCGGGGTATCGAGAAAACAAAAACTATTGTCGATTTTTCCCTCGTAATTCACGATAACTTCTTTTATTTCGCCAAGGAGTACCTTCTCGTCCACGAGAAGCACTTGCTGATCTCGCCGGAAGGAAACACCTTTCCTGTCCACGGTAATCGAGGAAACCGCCAGCCCCGGATTCAGGTAAAGAATCAAGGGAAGTTCCTCACTATCCCTGTTTTCTACCGTCATTCGACTGGTCACGGAAATCCCCCCGTTTCCCATCTCTTTCAAATGAAGTTGATTCCCGACTATTTTTAATACTTTATTTTGGTGGTACTTGGCATAAACTTCCCTGAACACTTCCCGTTTGCCGGATACGGATTGGAAACCGTAAGCAATCGCCCCCCCCCCAGCAAAAAGCAACGGGAATAGAGCCACACTCACTAAACGGGACACCGCCCGCACGTTATTGTGAATTCTGGGGTAAGGAATCACGGCAAGAACAGCTAGACCAAAACCCAAGAACCAAATAAAAACCAGGTGGA
>NZ_CAUFYA010000102.1:0-2998 GCF_959596855.1 uncultured Butyricimonas sp. | reverse complement strand
ACCCTTGCGACCAGAACAAATTGCCCTTTTCAAGGTTTTCCATAACCTTGTCCACGAGTTGCTTTCGCTGCGGCGTTAATTTTTCATACGCCGAATTTCTTTCTTCATTCTCCAAAGACAACTTTCACCTCCTCTACCGCCACGGGTTCGCCGTTTTCATACCCCTCGTCGTCGAAATCCAACATTTCGTCTATCGTATACCCTTTCGGAATTACGATAACGGGAGTATCTCGTATACTCTTTTTCTTCATTTTTTACCTCCTGAAAAAAAATTTTTTGTGTTTACTATTTCAAAAGTCCCTCAACTCACTCTATCCTCGTTCGATTTTGTCGAAATTTCTGTTTTATTTTCTTATAAAATCGCCTCAAAAATATTTTTCATAAAATCTCAAACAAAATACTTGTTTATTTTCGTTTTATCGTGTATAATATAAGCACGGAGGTAAAGAACATGAAATTGCTTTACGTCAAAGCCTCGGGCTTCAAAAACATTCAAAACGATTGCGTACTCGACTTCACAGCCAAATCCAAGAAAACAACCGAAGATAAAGAATACGAGCTTCAGGAAATCGCAGACGGCTTATTCGTATATAACACCGTCGCGTTTATCGGAAAAAACGCTTCCGGTAAAACTTCTTTCCTTGATCTTCTCGATTGCGCTTATTCCATACTCGGCAACTTTTCGCTCGAAGATAAAAATTATTCTTATGACGGAATTCACTTAACCCTGTTTTTCTATCACGAAGGGAAAATCTATAAGTATTCCACCGATATTTCGTCATCGCAAACCTTAAACGATAAGGCGACGTTTTCTAATCAGCAACTTCTCGAAAAGGTCTACTATAAGTCCAAAGCGAAAACGATTTTCTCAGACGACGATTTTGTCCCAGTCGAGAATATCGGCATTTTGCCAGAAGATACGTCTATCGTGTTTTTCGTATTAAAGAAGAAAGAAACACGAGCCGTATATTTTAATTCGGACGGCGAAGGCGCAAACACCTATCGCTTAATGTTCAATGCGCTGAAACTGTATAAGTTGTCCCCTTCCGTTTTAGCAAAAGTTTTGCACTTATTCGACGAAAACGTAAAAGGTCTCACGATGCTCGACGAACACAATTACGAACTTTCTCTTGCCTCGGGCAAAAAGATTGTTTCGAATAAGGAACTCGTCCACTTTTTATCGAGCGGCACAACCAAAGGATTACTTCTTTACGTTACCGTCATCGCATCGCTTAAATACGGATTCGACCTTATCATCGATGAAATAGAAAACCATTTCCACAAAACGCTCGTCGAAAATATCATCAATCTGTATAAGGATAAATCTGTCAACAAGTTCAACGCCACGCTCTATTTCTCCACACATTATTGCGAACTGCTCGATTTGTTCAATCGTCAGGACAATATCTGGGTTTGCCGTGCGAATAAAAAAATCGTTGCCGAGAATATGTACGAGAACTTCGATATCCGCGTAGAACTTTCAAAGAGCCGTCAGTTTTATAACGACGCATTTAAGACTTCCGTCAACTACGACGACCTTATGAACATTAAGAAGGAGTTTTTGAAATGAAAATCCTTATAATGTGCGAAGGTCCGAACGAACTGAAAATCATAAATCTTTTGCTCGATAACGGCAAATTGAAGTTCACACGCGACGATTTGCTCGATATGCGCCCCTTTCACGCTCGCCAGCTCACCTCGCCGCAATTAAAACCCGCGCTTGACGCATATCACGGCGAGATTGCGATTTATCGGATCGGGGACAAAATGACGGACTCATTGAAAATCCCCAAGGAATTGCTTTTATCCATCAAATCCCAAGCGAAATTCTGCACGAAGCCGGAACTTGAAATGTTGCTTATCATTGCGGAGAACAAAGTATCCGAATTTGAAAAAGTTAAGGCTAAGAAAAAGCCAAAAGACTTCTGCAAACAAAACGTCGTATATAATCGCAAGAAATACGACAATTCCACTGCGTTTTACGAAGAGTATTTTCAAGACCGCATAGACCTTTTAACTTCCGCTATTACTGAATACCATCGCACCCACGGAAAGCACAAATCCGACGAAGGATATTTGTTCGACTTATTGAAATAGTTTTGCTTTTGGCTACGGCTACTCGCCGTAGCCTTTTTCTATACTCTTTATCTCTTTCCGTTGCCGCCGTTGTTTTTCGGAATAGTCGGCGTATAGGTCGATTTAACGGGTATTTCGCGCAATGCCTTGATTGCCGTTCCCTCGTAATAGTCCGGCGATTTATTCGGTCTGAATAAGCCACTCGTTGCAAAGATACGAAGCATTTGCTCTTTATCCCCGTTACACCAATAGTGTATAAAATCCACAGGGATACACCCCATTGTTTCCGCGTTTTTCTTGTTCAGCCGTTTCAGTATTTCCACATCGACTATCTTGTTCAGATACAATCGACGAATGACAGCGACCGACGCAAGATATATCATTTCGTTTTTCTGTCTTTCTTCCGCGCTTACCGTAAAGTCCTCCTTTTCGATGAAGCGCAGAGAAAGTTATTTAGTTGTCAGAAGGCATAGTCACTTACGCTTCATCAATTAAAATTGATTCTTTGTTCGTGTCTATGCCTTCCGCATACACAATTAAGTTGTGGTTTCCGTTTCCTTTCTAATCTGTTCTTTCAGGGCTTCATATCCTGCGAAAATCAACTGCACTTTCGTAATATGGTATTTCGCCAAAAACTCGTTGATTTCCTCGAACAGATCTCTCGGTATCATCGTACCGAAGTTTCCGCTCGCCTGCTTACGTTTTTCTTTATTGCGTTCTTCGTAGTTTCTGCGCGCCGTTCTTCTCGGCGTTGTTTCTTTTTTATCCATACTTGACTCCTTAGCCCTGCGAGGTGATGGCGCAAATCAAAACGCCGATTATGTTCATTACGAAATGTCCGATGATAAGTGCGCCTGCAAGCGTATATCTTCCGACTGTACCTACAACTTTTCCCGCAACTCTTAATGCTTTCATAGTTATC
>NZ_CAUFYA010000101.1:0-3032 GCF_959596855.1 uncultured Butyricimonas sp. | reverse complement strand
GATCTCCTTCGTCATCGCGGCGCAGACGAAGCCCGAAACGGGGCTTTCAGGCGGCGCCCTCGCGGGAATCATCATTGCCGTCGCGATCGTCGCGATCGCCTTTGCATTGTTTGCGCTGTTTATTTTCCGTAAGGATAAAAGTATCGGCTTGTCCGATTTTTATAAAAAGCTTTGGAAAAGGATTGTCAAAGGTCGGACGGAAAGTATAAAAGAAGCGGAATTTCCCGCCGAAGAAAACGAAATAGACGAGGACGACAAGAGGGAATAAAAGCGAAAACGAAAAATTTTAAAAGGAGAAAAGGGAGCGTATCACCGCTCCTTTTTCTATATGTCTTGACGGTAAACGCAAAAAGGGAAAACGAACTTTTAAAGACGAATTGCCGGAAACGTCAGTGTACGGTGAGGGGGACGGACGTGATTTTGGATGGGAAGAACGGAAGCGCCCCGGAAAACGAGTCATGCCGATAAAAGGAATTGTGTGTTGTAAATACGTTGCATGATAAGGTTCCCTCGAAATAAAAATTTCGTTTTGTGAAAGAAAATTTACGATTTGTTAAAGTATGGTTGATTTTAAGGTTCAAATGTGTTAAACTCAATAGGAATAGATTTTGAAGGAATGTTTTTCACTTATGAAACGTCGCCTGTCCATATAGGAGAACCGTAGGTGGTTTGGGGGAAATGCATATGAGAATATTCGATTTTTTTACAATCATATATGACGAAGTTTTTATACTGCAACTTTTAGCGGTATCTTTTTCTATTGTCTGGATTTTTTATGATTGGAAAAAGGAAACGAAAAATATCGCAATCGGAATCGCATATATTTGCGGCACATTTTTGGTGGGAACGCTGCTGAATTGGTTGCTGTTTGCTTTGTCGACGGTTTGGCGGGCCGTCGCGGGAATTCATTTTCAGATTGCCTGGCTTCTGACAATATTTTTATATCTCGGCATTTTCGACCGCACTTATGTCACGAGCCGCTTTATTATCGGAGCGACTATATTTATCACCGCTATCACGACTGCCGAATTCGGCCATGAACTGGGCGGCTATCTGGGAAGCGTCTATCGCGGCCGATCTTGGGATTGGATATGCTATTTAGCCGATTTGTTCATGATAGGCTTCGCTTTTGTCATTCATAAATACACCTTGAAGAGATACAACGATATTCCGGTGCTTTCCGTGGTGCTGATTTTGATAACGACGATTGTTTCGACTGCGTTAATCATCAGCAAGACCGTTATAAAGATGTCGGCGGGAATGCGATTCGAGGCTTATTATTGCATAGAGCTCGCGGGGATTTTTGTAATATCCGTAATAAGTTATTTAATGGTCTATTATCATTGTAAAGTGCGAAAAGAAAAAACGATTTTAGAAGTACAGAATAAATTGCTGGAAGCCGATAAACAAATGCTCATTATTTCCGAGCAGGCAATAGAAGAAATGCGCTCTTTGCGCCATGATATGAAAAATCAGCATAAAGTCATGGAAATCATGCTCAAAGAAGGAAGGTACGATGACTTAAAGGAATACTTTTTCTCTATGGAAAAAAGCGATATGCAGTCTACTTTCAGCGGATTCATTAATTGCGGAAATCAGCTTATCAACTCGATTGTCAATATGGAGATATTAAAAGCCAATTCCTACGGAATATCGCTGGTTTCGAAAATCAACGTTCCGCAGTTTCTGCCCTTTGAGCCGAGCGATTTGTGCCGCGTATTGGTAAACTTGCTGGATAACGCGATAGAGGGCATTTTGCGCACGGAGAGCCGGGATTATCTCATTGACTTGAAGATAGGAAAGCGAATGGATTATTTATATATCAGCGTGCAGAATGAAATTCGCGACGATGCGGACAGAGAAAGTTTGTTGAAGATGAATACGGCAAAGGACGATGCGGTGAATCACGGCTACGGACATAAGATCGTCAAGCGCATCGTAGAAAAATATAACGGTTACGTCCATTATACGATTGTGGAAAACGAATTTGTCGCCGAAGTGATGTTAGAATTGAAGCGGGGGGGGTAATGAATAAACAACTTAATTTTGCCGTTTGCGACGACGATGAAATCGTCTGCGAGGCGATTTGCGAAAAAATCAGCAAAATCGTAACGTCGTGCGGAATTTCGGTTTCTTGCGATAAATACGTTTCGCCGGTGTCCTTATATAATAATATCAAGAACGGGGAACGTATTTACGACGCATTATTTTTAGACATCGATATGCCTAAGCTTGACGGAGTGGAGCTGGCAAAAGCGCTCAGAAAAAGAGAAAGTACGGTGGATATTATTTTTGTGTCGAACAGAGAAGATAAAGTTTTTGAAACGTTTCCCGTCAGACCGTTCGGTTTTATCCGCAAAAATAATTTTACGCACGATTTGAAGGATACGCTGCACTCTTATATCAACGCGCGCGTTATAAATAACAGTTACGTGGCGCTGAAAACGGCGAACAATTCCGTGATTCGCAGAGTCGGCGTTTCGGATATCGTCTATATCGAGAGTTTCCGCTATAAACAGTATGTCTATATGGAGGACGGAGAACAGATCGAGATTCACATGACGATGAGGGAATTGGAAAGCAAGCTGGAAAAGTTTGACATCGTCCGCGTCTATCAGGGATACCTCGTGAATTTAAAATATGTTCAGAGAATAGAACGGACGGATATTTTGTTAAATTATAAGGACGGAATTACGATCAGCATCAGTCGGGAAAAAGTACAGGAATTAAAAGCGCTGTATTTGAACTATTTACGAAAAATCGGAGCGGTTCTGTTTGACGACGAATGATCGCGCGTTCCGTTTTCAAGCTTTCCATAAACACGGATATTTACCGAACGGGTAAGTATCCGTGTTTTTTTGCGCTTGTTTCGGCGTGCAGTTTGTACGTGAAATTTTACAGTTTGCAGTGATTCGGCGCAGAATATATGCGTTTTGCCGCCGTTTGTTTAATTGCTCTTGAAATTTTATGTCGCATTCTATATAATCTTACCCGTAAAGTATTTGCAAAACATGAATTGCAAATAACAAAAG
>NZ_CAUFYA010000100.1:0-3210 GCF_959596855.1 uncultured Butyricimonas sp. | reverse complement strand
ATATCCCATGAACGAGGATACTTTTTCATTCGGCGGTATGCTCACCAACATATGGATGTGATCAGGCATTGCGTGCGCTTCTATGATTTCTATATCTTTCCGCAAGCAAAGTTCCCGCAATATTTTTCCTATCTCCGCACGCAATGCCCCATAGATTATTTTTCTATGGTACTTCGGTGTGAACACAATATGGTATTGACATCTCCATGTCGTATGTGTTAATTGTCCTTGGGGATTTTTATTCTCCCCAAGGCAATTGGTGTTTTGTTACTGCGGTATATCTACCGCTCCTATCAGTTTATAGATAATCTTCACTTCCTGCACACGCTTTCCGTCTAGTCTTTCGGGTTTTCCGATATATATCTTATCTATAAAACTATTCAGAATCTCGGGCGTAAGCTCGATTACTTCGGTATAGCTTTTTACGATAGCAATAAACTTTGCAATGTTCTTTTCGCTTGCCTCGGTAGCCGAAAGGTTGGTTTTGAGTATGTCTGCTTTTTGTTTCAACTCCGCCTGTTCCGCTTCATAGTTTTTCGCAAGAAGTTCAAACCGTCCTTCGGGCATCGCGCCGCATACCTTCTCTTCATAGAGCTTTACGATGATTCTCTCTATCTCCGATAGTCTGCTCTCCGCCTTTTTCAGTTCGTTTCTCGCCGCCGCTTGCAGCTTCGCGCTCTCGCGGGTTGAACATCTTCGATACTCTTCTACAAACTCCCGCTCATACTTTCTTACATACGCGCATACCTTGCGTATATCGTTAAGCACAATTTGTTCGAGTGTATTTACCTTTATCGCGTGCTCCGTACAAAGCCCTTTCTTCTTTTTACGGTACGTCGAACAGATGAAAGCGTCCTTCCTTCTGTCGTCTGCTCTGCGGCGTATCGTCAGCTTCCCGCCGCAGTCGGCGCAATACAGCAATCCCGAAAAAATATTGACTTCGTTGAATTTGGTGTACGCCCGTTTTGTGCCTCGCATCTTCTGTACCGTTTCAAAAGTCTCTTTGGCTATAATAGGCTCCTGCGTTCCCTCGAATACCGCCCAAGACTCTTTATCTTGTATTACCTGCTTTTTGTTCTTAAACGATTTTCTCTTTGTCTTAAAATTTACCGTACATCCCGTATATTCATAGTTCGACAAGATATACTCCACGGAAATCCGACTCCATATTTCGGGATACGCCGCCGCTTTATAGTGTTTTATTCCCCTGTTCTCGGCGTACAGCTTGGGCGTTTCTGTTCCTTCGGCTGTGAGCTTACGGGCGATACTTCCCATATTGTTTCCGTCCAGATACATTCGGAATATCTTCCTTACGATTCGCGCCGCTTCCTCGTCTATTATCCACTTTTCCTTATCGTTCGGATCTTTCATATATCCGAACGGCGGAATGACGCTTAAATGCTTCCCCGAATTGCCTTTCGCTTTGAGAACGCTTCGGATCTTCTTACTTGTGTCTTTGGCGTACCATTCGTTGATGATGTTCCGAAACGGCGTGAAGTCATTATCTGCCTGGTTTTCGCTATCCACATTATCGTTCACCGCTATGAATCGTATATCCTTTTGCGGCAGCATTATTTCGGTATAGTAACCCACCATTATGTAGTCCCTACCGAACCGCGACATATCTTTCACGATAATCGTACCGATGCGTCCGTTGTTCACGTCCTCCATCATTCTTTGAAAGTCCGGACGGTTAAAGTTCGTTCCCGAATAGACGTCGTCCACGTAAAACCGTATGTTTCCGAATCCGTGCTTTTCCGCATATGCGGATAATATTTCCTTTTGATGTACGATACTGTTGCTGTCGCCGCTTAACTCGTCGTCTCGGCTTAACCGGCTGTACAGTGCCGTTATTTTTTCACCTCCGTTATTTTTTCTTTTTATTACAGCTGTTTGTGTTCCTGACATTTTTCTTTTCCTCCGTCTTTCTCCAAACAGCAAATTCGTTCCGTTGATTTGATTCGTCCTTCATTTATTTGACTGACCAATCTCTTTATAATATCCAATGCCGTACTCTTGACATTTTCGCTTTCTTCGGCGATCACGGTATATACAGCGCCGCCGATTTCGTATTGTTCTATTCTTTGTTTTATACTCAAATATCCTTATTCGGACGTAAACCCGGATTTTACTCCGCGTCCTTATTGCTTTGAATACTATGTTCTCTTTCCATCGCGTTTCCTCCTTGTTCAAAAAGATTTCAACTACTCGGTTTTCTTCATTTTCTCTAACTCAAAACCGAAAAAATCGTCATACCCGTCTTTGAGCTTTGCAAAGTCGGTATCATGTCGGGCTAATAATTCTTCATATCCCGCTTCTATAAGCTGTACCTTTGTGTAGCCGTACTTTTTCAAAAACTCGTTTATTCTTTCGGCTTTCTCTCTCGGTACGCTCGTTCCCCATACCATACACTTGGCTTTGCGTTCCGCCTTGTGCTTATCCTCGTAACGCTTATCTTTCACTGCTCTGCCTTTCTTTTCCATGTCAGTTCCTCCGAAAATATTATATCGTATCCATACGACTATTTATATTATACCGTGAGGCACGGAATAAGTCAAGCGTTTTTAGAATGTTAATACGACTTCTTGTTTTTTTTCTTTATCTTAACAGCATAATTACCGTAAGAATACTCTGCGCTAACAGTAAAACCGGTGCAGCCCAGAAAAAGAATTTTCTGAAACCGCGCTCGTAATGAATTTCCTCTCTTGCGTGGTCTATCTCTTTTTCTATGGCTTTTGCTTTTTTACTGATTTCTTCCGCTTGTCTGTCTATTGTTGCAATTGCCTTGTCCGCCGCTTCGTTGATTCGGGTATTTAACAGTTTACTTGCCTCGTCAGTCGCCTTTGCCGTAGCTGTTCTTACTTCGGTTTGTATTTGTATTGTCAGACTCTTCAATTCCCGAATCTTCCCGTTCAGGCTCTCCGACATACTCTCGGCTTGCATGCGCAGCTTTTTCAGCAAGTTCTCGTTGTTCTCTTTCAGATTCTCTTCGAGCTCGGTCATTCTCCATCTTACGCTCCTCACTTGCAGCGTCAGTTCCTCGACCAGCACATTCAACCGCATAATCAAGCCGTTGCATTTCTCGTTTGATACCGCCAAGGCTTGCTGCAATAATGCTTCCCGCGCTTCTGCCGTGAGTATGCGTACCTGTTCGCATAATTCCTGCGCCGGCTCGTTGTCCGTTAAATTTATTTCCTCGTCCGTTATAGG
>NZ_CAUFYA010000099.1:0-3318 GCF_959596855.1 uncultured Butyricimonas sp. | reverse complement strand
GCACCAGTTGACCACCACTTTGTTCTGCAGTTTCCGGTAACCATGAAGCGGAATATGATACGTTTGCTGTAAATTGGGCTTTACCTTTACGTCCTTTTTTCGTGGTAATCAAGATAACCCCGTTTCCTGCGCGGGAACCGTAAATGGCAGCAGAAGCAGCATCTTTTAAAACCTCTATCGATTCGATCATGGAGGGATCAAGATCTGAAAGTGTGTTTGTACCAGTGACTGGGGAGGTGAAAGCCTGCATGGGTACACCGTCAACCACGTAAAGCGGAGTCCCGTATTGGCGGTCACCGCCTTCTCCGTCCACGAAGAAGGAGTTATATCCCCGGATAGCTACGATGGAACCGCCGCCACCGGGAGCCCCGGAAATGTTATTGACCTCTACGCCAGCCATGTGACCTTGTAACAGGCTTTCAAGGCTATGTGTCGGGAGTTCTTTCATTTCGTCAGCTTTCAACGTGGAGATGGAACTGACCAGAGTCCGCTTTTTCTGCGAGCCGTATGCCACAACCTGTACTTCTTCCAACCCGGAAATATCTTCTTGCATCTTCACCACGATTTGTTTCCCCTCGGTGTATTGTACCTTTTGGGTTTTAAAACCGATAAACGAAAATACAAGCGTTCCTTTCGGCTGTGGCAAGGGCAATACGAAACGTCCGGCGGTATCCGTGGCTGTTCCCACGGTAGTGCTGTCGAGCATAACGGTTACTCCCGGCATAGGCAGGTTCTTTTCGTCCACTACCTTTCCTTGGATGATGTACGATTTCTTTTTGTCGTCTTTCATTTTTTCCTTGAAAAGGATGATTGTCTTGTCGAGTACCCGGAAGCCGAATCCCGTACCTTGGAGGCAGGAAGTTAATACTTCCTCGATGCTAGCCCCTTTGAGGTCTAACGTGATATTCGAGATTTTTTTCACGGCGACGTCGTCGAAGAAAAAGCTATACTCCGATTGCGTGCGGATGGAGTTCATCACGCTCTCCAGAGAGGCGTTTTTCACCTTCAAGTCCAGTTTTACATCCTGCGAGTAGGTGGCTGCAGAGATATGCATCACGCCGATAAATGTAAAAATAAGGCACAATTTCATAATTCTAAATTCTTTTTGCCATAATCCTCCCGAGGAATGGCCATTACTGTTCATTTTTTTCATACATTTGTAATGTTTTAAATGGAAACTAAAACAATTTTTATAGGGCATCCGGTGTTAGGCACCGGATGTTTTCGTTTTTATTACTTCAGTTGTACTGATACTGTTCTCTTGTTCACGTTGAATGTTACTCTCTCATTGTTTTCTATTATTTTTAATATCGCGTTGAAATCTTCGGTTTTGTTGATGTCCCCCGTGAACCGGATGTCTTTCGCTTCCGGGTTGAGGTAGAACACGTGCAGGTCGTACCACCGGGACAGAATGTTGAACAGTTCTTCCAAGCGGGTATTCCGGAAGGCGAAGCGTCCGTCTTTCCATGCCGTGTAAAGGTACGTGTTGACCTCTTGTTTATAGAGTTTTCCGGTTTCTATTTCGAGGGTTCCCTGTTCCCCGGGAGCTAGCTTTACCTGCTGGTTGTATCTTACCGATTGCATGATAACCGACCCCTCGACCAGCGTGGTCTGCACGTTCTCTTCATCCGGGTAAGCCCGGAAGTTGAATTCGGTTCCCAGCACGGTAACCGAGGCTTTCGACGACACGACAATGAAGGGTTTCTCCTTGTTCGGGGTTACCGTGAGAAAGGCTTCTCCATCGAGGAAGATTTCCCGTTTGCTTCCCGTGAAGCGTACGGGGTAGCGAATTACGGATTCGGCATTCAACCATACCTGCGTGCCGTCGGAAAGCGTTAGGAAATATTCTCCTCCCCGGGGCACTTGCAAGGTGTTGTATATCGGGGTGGTTTCGCTAACTAGGGTATCTGCCGGGGACAGATAGGATACTTTGCTATTTTGTATCTTGACAATCATACCGTTCTGTTCTTGTAGCGGGGTGAACGTACTGTCGGATAGTATGATGCGCTCTCCGCCTCCCATGGTCAGAATCGCCTTGTGGCTTCCGGGAGTGATGACCTCCGATATGGTAGTCACGGGTTCCGGTTGCTTTTCACGCAACAGCAGGACGAGGGCTAATCCCAAGGGCAGGATAAGTATCGCCGCGTAGCGAATGAATGTCTTGATGGAAAAACGGGTACGTTTCCTTCGTGTCGCGATAAATTTCTCGTAATCGCCTAGCCTGTTGATGGCATTATAATCCGATAGTTTTTGTTCCAGATAGCCGCCTTGCTTGAATCCCTCGTATATTTCCCTGTTTCTTTTCGAGGCGGCGAGCCATTGTTCCAGCGTATCCCGTTCTTCCTCACTGGCAACCCCTCGCAGGGAGTTCGTGATGGCACGGGACAGGCGGAATATGTTTTTCTCTTTTTGAGTCATTGGGGTTGTTCTTTCTTGTAAAACCCCCGAGTGAGAAAAAGAGTGAGTGAAAATATGATTTTTTTTGAAATATTTTTTAGGACATGGAATATCAGTTGTTTACAAACCCATTTTTTCCAATATGAAAAGAAGAATGCTTCTTTCCACGATATGTACAAGGCGATCGTGGAGTATCTTTTTGCCGCTTTGTTTATGCGATTTGACCGTTTCAATGCTGATGTGTAAATCCGTGGCGATTTCCGGGTTCGTTTTTCCTTCCAGTATCAACTTGAATACCTTCCGGCATTGGTCGGGCAAAAGTTCGATTTCCTGCACGAGCAGCGAGTAACAAACTTCCTCTTCCAACACCCGGTTGAAGTAGGTTTCTTCTTCCGAGGGTTCATCCCGGTGGGTGTCGGAATATTCCTGTTTCACTTTCTCGTGGCGCAGGTGTTTCAAGCATTTGTTTTTGACGGCAGTATAGAGGTAGGCTTTTAGCTCGTCGGGCGTCCCGAATGTTTTGGCTGATTCGATCAAAGCGAGGAATATTTCTTGAACGATATCCTTGTCTGCTTCCATGTCGGGGACATAATTTCTCGCGAACAAGACTAGCGGGGTGTAGTGCTGCTCGAATAATTCCCGAATTGTGTCACGTTCACTTGGGGAAAATGTGTTTGATATTCCTCCGTTTGATTGTTTGTTATCCATATTTTGCCGTTCCTGTTTGTTGATAGATGTTCCCTATCTAGGGCAAAAATAGTAGAAAAATTGTAAAATTCAAAATTGTAGTTCATAAAGTCCTTTTAAAGGAACACCTATCGGGTTCCCGTGTCCCCATGCCGAGCAGATAAAAGCGGCTATCGTGTGGAAGGTGGGGGAGAACATTCAAGTGCTGGATTACACGCATTGAGAATGAAATCC
>NZ_CAUFYA010000098.1:0-3400 GCF_959596855.1 uncultured Butyricimonas sp. | reverse complement strand
AGTTTTTCCCAATGCTTTTGCCCCGTCGCCAATAGCTGTAAAAACGGCTTTACTTTCAGCCCCGCCACGTCCTAACGCCAAAAGACTTTCGCCAAATGCGCTATTTAAACCTAACGTTTCTTTTAATTTGTCGCCATACGCAATAATTGCGTCGGACGCCTCCGTATAATTTCCGACGTTCAATTGAAATTTCCCGGTTGCTTCCTGCAAACGTTTCATTTCTTCGTATATTTCTTTGGTTTGTGCAACCAATTTTCGCCCCTCCTCGGTGTTTTCCCGTTCGGCTTTAGTCATGTTGTTTAAATAAATCTTATTCAATGAATATTGCGCCGATAAACGGTTATAGCTACCCTCGGCGGATTGATTTATTTTCACAATCAGTTTATTAATTTGGTTCGCTTCCTGCTGTGCCAATTTTAACTCGGCTAACTTTTTGGCGTTCTCGCTTTCTGCAAACGCCAAATCACGTTGCGCACGTGCCAAACGTTCCGCATCGTCTGCGGCTTTTTTGGTTGTCTTTCGCCCGTCCTCCGTTGCGCCGGAAACCTTTTTCAGAATCTCCGCCAATTGTATTGCTTCGGCTTTGATATTTTTCAGCGCATTTGTATATGTGTCCGAAAGTTCATCCAATTGTTTTATCAAATCTGTAATCGAATTATCCGGGCTTATTAAATCCGAATATTTGATTGGGTTGTTATTATCTGCCATACGCCGATTGTTAAGTTATTTACGGGAAATTCCCCGTCTGTTGCATTTTCTTTTCTCAAACGTGTAATTTATCGCCTAAAAATAAAAACGCCGGAAATCGCCTTATTTTACCTTTTTTTGCTTGTTTTCTTTTTTGGCTTGTTCCTTGATATACTCAAATGCGTTGTAATATTCCAAAACGGTAAATTTCTTTGGGTCAACATGCAAATTTTGGGACAATATCAAACACATATTTTCAAATTGTCTGTCATGCCTAATTTCCACGCTTTCCGACCCGGTAAACGTCTGCGGGTTGAAATAGGTTATCAACTCCGCCGTAATGTCGTCAATCTCTTTTGCGTCCGCCTCGGTTGCCCGACCGTCTATTATTGTGCGTAATACAACAATCGTTCTTTGTTTCAATTTATCGTAATACTCTTTCAATGTCGCATCATCGAACAACCGGGGAAAATACAAACGCAATTCTTCATCTATTTTTTTTTTAACCGCTTCCAAATGGGCGGTCAACTCGGCGTTCGGCGCATCGGCGAATAAATCCAATACCTTTTGCAAACCGTCCGCCGTCATATCGTTGTATTCGGTTCCGTCCACGGACTTAACCAAACAGGCAAACGCCAAATACTTTGGCGATATGGCAGATTGGACGAAATAAACGTTTTGCCGCAAATTATCCAATTCCTTTTCCGCCAAATCCGGCTTTTCCTTTCGGATAAACCGGATTGCCTTTTCAATATGCGCATCCCAATCGTTCAAATCCGACCCAACCCCGGCGTCGATAAGCAACATTTTGTTATATGCGTGAAATCGCAAAATTGGCAATTCGTCGATACTGTCGTACAACACAACCGCCCGTTCCCCTATCTTTGTCGTTTTCATAAGAGTATGCGGGTTATGACTGTTGAACAAAACGGAACCAATAACAATGCCGGGTTCCCGGTGCATATAGCAAACAGGACGGACAAAACGACCCCCGCCCACCATGATAAGCAAAAGCCGCAATTGAACATCTTAACAAAAAAGTCGTTGCCGTGAACTTGGACGTACTCAATAACGCCCCACTTTTTTAACAGGGTCAACAGGAACGCCGCCACGGTTGCCACGACCAAAACCCAAATAATGAAAGTTACCATATCGTTAAATGTTACAAGGTTGATTAACTGACAATACACCCTCAAAGCGAAAACCGCCGAACGGGTGCATTAAAAATTGATTATCTATTTCGTCCAACGTAAACCCACGGTACACGTTTTCCGCCAACTCATAAATCCGGTTTATTACAATCGTCCCGTCTTTCAGCCAAAAACCGCCATTTAGGACGGTCAATATTTCGTTCTTCAATGCCTCGGTATTCCGGTTGTTGAGTTGACCGGGGTAAACCTTGCGCAAATCGAACCAAACAATAAGGGAAAACGGGGCTTTAATCTCGCTTTGCTCTTTGGGAACCCAACCGACCGTTTGCGGGTCGTCTATCCAAAAGAACGAAAAATTGCCAATATTGGCATCCGGGGAAACGTCGATATAATCATTGTCGCCTCTCCATTCCGTCCCGCCCGCATATACGTTCGGGGTATAATAGCGTTTGCCCTGTATCACTTTGGCGATACGTTGCGCCCGCCCAAATGCGACGTCCAACCAATCGACGTTATCCATTAACCCGGTTTGTATGTTCCCCAAAACCCGGTCGATTAAAACCGGGTTGGGAATTATAGGGGTTGTTCTCTTATTCGTTGCCATATAATACGTTTTTTGCTTTCTTCATTAAGTCCGGGAATATATATTGCCAAATCAACGCCGCAATATTTTCGTCCGTCAATCCCAATATTTGCCGCCCGTACTTTTTTATTAAGTCCTCCGTTTTGAAATCCGACGCTTTTATTTCAAACTGTTTGTCGCTGACTTCCAAAAAAAACGACGCTTCAAAATCCCCGGTATCCCGTAACGTTACCCGGTTTGTCGGTTGTCCCTTTTCCTCCTTTATGGCTATCGTCAACGGCGAATACGGGGCGTAATCCATAATATCCACGCCCAAACGGTTAATACCTTGTTCAAACAATTGTTCCTCGGCATTCATATCAACAATATAGGCGTCATTGTCCCAAATGATTTGTTGAATGTATGCGCCGGACGATAACCCGTTGTTGAACGTGGCAACCCGGTTGCGTAAATCCTGTATTGACTTTAACCCCGCCATAATCTTACGTTGTCCGGTATTTTACACCGTGGTTATTACAAGTAAGGCAAATACGGTCGATACCCTGCGTATCCAACCGCAACGCCTCGTATGCTTTTTTAAGGTCATAACCCAAACCGCCGGGGCGACCCTCAACGTTGCCGTCCAATTCGTAAAGAATTTCCAACCGGGTTGCGTTTACTTGGTTCCGGTTTACCTTAACATCGGGGTTCATTGCCAACGTGCGCAACATGATTGCGGCGACCTGTCGTTGGATAACCGTTTGGAAAATCTGCCTTTCCTTAATGATAAAATCCGTTAGGTCGCAACCAACGGTTATTTCGCAATTCAACCCGTAATTCTGCGTATTGGTGTACATCGTCAACGCAATATCCCACAACTCCGGGTATTCGTCGAATGTTTCCGGGGCGTTCATCATAAACGGGGATACCTGTAAATACTTGGTTATTTCCCGCCAACGCTCCAAATCAACGTAACCCGTACACGTCCCGCACGGCTCCC
>NZ_CAUFYA010000097.1:0-3462 GCF_959596855.1 uncultured Butyricimonas sp. | reverse complement strand
CGGAATCGAGAATATCGTTTAACGTATCCCATAAATCGTTCGTTTGTTCCTGCGACAGCGTTCTCACTCTTCCCTTATGATAGAATTTTATCCTTTCCGGCTTTAAAATCGAACCGTTCTCAATAAGGACTTCTTCCTGCGGAACGGAAGGCAGCGCGTATTCGTTTTGATTCCCACCGCACCCTGCGAACAAAATAACGGTCGCTAACAATACTCCAAAAATCTTAACCCTTGTCATATCGTTTCCTCCTTTTAACCCCCCCATTCCTCCGGAAAAGATAATTCTCCCGTTAACGGAATCACCGCCTTTTTATTTTTCTTCTTTGCCTCTATATTAGCTCTATAACTTTCCTTAATAATTTTGTATATTGGATAGTAAACTCTTTTCCGCTGTAAAAGATATTAAATACGCGAGAGCTTAAATGAAGACGACCCTCAGAATCTCCTTCTCTATACCTTACGTATCGGATTCCGTCTTCCTCCAATATCATCAAAACTCCATAATAGGTAGATACACCAAAGGAGGTTTCCTTAATTTGATTGCTATCATAGAGCAATTCCAATGAAATCTCCGTTTTCTTCCATTCTTCCAAATCTTTTTCCTCTAAACTATCGTTAGTACCGAGCGTTTCATAAGCCGAATTGAAAATAATATCCAACGTACTCCATATTTCATCGGCTTGTTCTTCGGATAAACTCAAAATTTTTCCTTTCTCATACAATTTAATTCTATCGGGCTTTTCAAAAGACTTAGTTATCACGGTTTCCTCCTGCGGAACGGAAGGCAGCGCGTATTCGTTTTGATTCCCACCGCACCCTGCAAACAAAAAAACAGTCGCTAACAATACTCCAAAAATCTTACTCCTATTCATAACGTTTTCTCCCCTTTAAAGCCCTAATTTTTCCGGATAAAATAATTCCCCCGTTAAAAGATTGAGTATTTTCACATCGAGCGAGCAGTTTCCCTGCGCGTCCGTTATTTCTTTTTCGATAATCTTAGACGGAATAGGACGTCCTTCCAAGACCAAATAATAATCGCTGACATTTAAAATACCCGCTTCTTTAAATAATCCCTCTTCCATTTTTCTTTCCAGAGTTTGACGGACAACGGGATGATCCATATCGATAAATTCGTTTTCCGTAATGTGATATCTGGATTCAAAAACGCCGATCGTTTCTCCCCGTTTATTATATACGTAAGTATAGGCGTCATTGGTCAAAACGCCGTTTATTTGTCTTTCATATCTTTTTATACGCGGATTCGTACTGTTCACCAACGTATAGCCGTCGGGAGGGGAAACAATGTTTCTCGGCTCAACGATATAACTGTTTTCGTTTGCGGGGAAAATAATATTGTCCTCATCCCCGTAAATGATAAACGTACCCAATCCAAAATTGTCAAGATTTACTTGTATAGCCGCGACTGCTAAATCCGCCGCTTCTTGCACAGTCTTTCCCAACAGCAATTCATCTACAAAAGCTAAAATCCAACGATTGGAGTATGGCCGCGTAGTGGATTGTTCAAATCCTAAAGCTGTTTTCGCGCCTTTTTCAACGCTTTTACTCGTTATATTAGTGTATCCCCAAGCCGAGTTGCATCCCGCCCATACAATAAGTTCGCAATTATTCAAAGAAGGCAGCATAGATATAGATAAATGTCCGTCGTTTCCCACTTGCGAAGATGTTCCTGTATTATATTCTGCACTCTGATAGGAAGCGTGTCCGTCAAAAATATAAATATCGCTGTCTAAAATAGGCAGCCCCGTTACGGGGTCGATCGTGTTTAAGACAAAATCGGGCGTCATATCCGCTTCGGTATTCGTATGTGCCCAAAAGCCGTGCGCATTCATTTTCGCCGCGTTTTGTTCCGCTTGTATTCTCCTGTTTCCGTCAGGGTCCGGACTATGTCCGTATATATCGGTATCTGTCAGACTTGTATTCATGCCGTGCAGATAGGCTACAAACTGTCTGACGCGGAGCGTATACGCGGCATCTATCGTATTTTGAGAATCAAAAACGGAGATATAATAAGTCGTATCCGCCTTTAAAAAAACGTTGTAAATTTGTCCCGCGGAAGTATTATATATATGCGTAAAGGCAGGTCTGTCCGCATCGGCGTTCAAATAGACGCCCATAATGGCGTTCCCCGTTATTCTCGTCAATTCCACCTTAAAGCGCGCGTCGAAATCGGTGCGAAAGGTAAAATATTGCAGTTCTCCGTAGGACGAAATCGACTTGGAACAAGCAGTATTCATTGCAAGCGAATCCATTCCCGCATAATCGAATTCCACTTCTTCCAGCGCCCACAAATCTCCCATACTGGTACCTATCACAGTGGAATATCTTTCCTCTTTCAATTCGTTCCCCGCATTGAGATATAGAGTATAATTGGGAAGGGCAACTGAAATTTTATAGACTGTTCCCGCAGCGCTCTCCGACGATGCGGATTCCAGGTGAAATTTTTGAGTATCCGAAGAAGTTTGAATGGCCTGTATAAAAGCCGTCTGAAACGCTTCCAAAGCCATATCCGCACGATGCGCGGGGGCAAAAGTATAGGTATTGGTCGCCGTGTTGTACTGCGTTTTCCATTGCTGATTTTCTCCGCCGGTAAAACGCCTCAACTGTATCATTGTCATATTGGAAGTCGAATAATCGGGAACGTCCAAATACAAACCCGTTTTTAAATTTTTCAAATAATATTTTGTATAGGAATCATAAACGGAACTGTCTGTATTTTGCAAAATCCATTCGGCATATCCTCGATTTACAGCAGACAAACCCGCGTAACTTTTTTGAACGACATTGTCGGAAGTCGTATTATCAAAGCAGAGCGCTTTCGTATAGTCGCTCACCTGTGTATAAATAATTGCCTTATTCGAGTCTAACATTTTGAGTTTGAATTTCTGATTGGTCGTATAAGGCGCTCTCGTTGAAATGTTAACATTTCCTTCTTCCGTATTTGCCGCTACATTGACGATAATCTGCGAGCTGCCGTACGGGATCAATTCATACAAACTCATTCCCAGATACTGTAATTTAAATTTTTGAGTGGAACTCGATTGATAGGCACTCGTTACGACAGAGGTACCGTTTGCATTGCTTCCGCCTTTTAAATCGAGATATGTTCCCTGTTTAAAATTTTTGAGATAATATACGGCACCGTCGTATATCCCGTTATCGTATCGATGTTTTCCCGAAGTCAATTCTGCGGCGGTCATCGCACGAAAATTTTTCTCATAAATTTCCGGATCCACTTCCTCCATTTTATTTTCCGATATGTTTTCCTTTACGTCCATGGGTTTATTCTGCGCGCTTACCACAAGCGCCTGAATACTACAAAATAGAATAAGCAGCAAGTTCACGGCTAAAAGATAGCCGATACGTTTAAATCTTCTCATCTCTTCTCATCTCTTCCCCTCTTTAATTCCTGTGATAAAATTTTGCAGCTGACTGTTTCAAATT
>NZ_CAUFYA010000096.1:0-3531 GCF_959596855.1 uncultured Butyricimonas sp. | reverse complement strand
GCCTTCCCTTCCTCGGGAAAGAACGAGGTTCGTGATTCTTGTTGCTGAATCACCAGCTTTTTCTGCGCCTGCAACTGGGCGAACCCGACACTGCAAAACACCAATACCAATAAAAATTTCATACATCTCATATTCAATTTTTTTTTAAATTCCATTTCATTACCCTTCATGACATAAAACGACTGTCCCGCCGCAACGACACATTCGCTACGGCGGGACAGAAAATGATGGAATAATCAGAATTTACAACTTCTCGCCCAACACATCCGGCTCTCTACGGGTATCCCATAAAGCAACTATATAAACAACCTCATTATCAAAACATATCAATCCAACCCGGCAATCTCGTCCAACGCAAGCCCTGTCGACTTCGCGATAATATCGGTCGCCACGCCTAGGGATTTCAGTGCCCGAGCCGTCTCTATTTGATTTTGCTTCACTTCTCGACGACCTTTTTCCAATCCTTCTTGAAATCCCTCTTCCTTGCCCTCCGCGAATCCTTCCGCCTTACCTTTGCGCTCCCCGCTATTATACAGCGTGCGTTCCACGCTGACAGCGTCCCAGAACTTCTCGTACCCCAGCAACTGCGCAGAGGTGAACGACGATTTCTCCAGTACCTCCACCGCCTTCTTCACGGCGGGATTTACCAACAAGTCTTCGGGCACTTTCACCATCTTATCGTTAATCTCCGTCAGGTAGCGCAACCACAATGCTTGCATTTTCCGCTCCGTGTAGGTATGAGGGGTGAACTTGGGCAACTCGACAAAGACAAGATGCAATCCCTCGATTACCCGATCCGTGTGCTCCACGTGAACCAACCTGTAATAATGATAATATTCCTCCAAATCCGGCTCGAACACTTCGTTTACCAGATTCAAGGAATACACCGGCTGCAACAGGTGGTAATCCTCCCCGCTATCGTTCTGGCGGACATATGCCTTCGAGGCATTGAACAACACCCGCTGCCGGAACTCCGGCGACCACACCATCTGCATCTCCACTATAAATTGCCGCCCTCGCGCGTCCCGGCATCGCACATCCACGATGCTGTTCTTCCGTAAAGGCGTTTCCGGCACCAATTCCGCGGGAAGGTATTCCACCTCCGCGATTTCCCCTCCAGCCTCCAAGGGAAGCAAGGCATTCAGCAAACTCACCGCCAAGTCCGGGTGCTCCCCGAACACCCGCTTGAACGTCAAATCGGCTTTAGGATCCAAGTATCTCATCGTGTTTCTATTTTTATCAATTCACTACAAAGATAGCACTTTCCTCCGACAATCCCATCATTTTCATCTCGTTTCCAGCATGTCAAAGAACACGGTATCCTATTCCGCCTCTCAGGGCAAATGCGTCAAAACGCTTTTTGCCCTTTTAGTTAAAAGTTTATAAAGTTCATAAAGTTCATAAGGTTTATGGACCCTAGCGGGCGCTTTGTCCACGGCAGCATGGCTGCCGGTAAACCTTGTCCGAAGGACGCCCGTTACTTTATGAACTTTATAAACTTTAGGAGCTGAAAGCTCAACTTTATGAACCGGGCGAAAAGCGTTTTGACGCTTTTTGCCCTATTCCGCCTCTCCGGCGAAAATTCATTTACCGGTTTCGATGTCGGTATCCACGCCGCCACCGATATTTCCCTCGATGTCGGAAATCGCCCCCTCAACCACTTCCGCGTTCTCCACGTTCATTTGTAAAGAACCGTTCTGCGCCACGCCCTTCTTAAGGGTGATTCTGAAAATGGAACGCTTGAGGCGCTGTATGCCTACACTTTTGTTATACACCACGGTTTCCCGGCTCCCGTCGGCACTGATCCATCTGACGGTTAAATTTGCAGTCGTGCTTATACCGTTCATCTGCTCCATCCCGTAAGCCGTGGTGTCTTGACCATACTGTTGCAAAGTATAAGCTCCCGAATCATATAAATTCCAAGCAATCTCTCGCTCGATTTTCGTAACCTCTGTCCCGGGGTAAATCGTATCCACTTTGTCTAAAAAGCTGACAAGCGCTTTCCCCTCCTCGAAAGGATTCACCTCCACGCGGTACCCAAACACGAAACGATACATGTTAATGGCTATTTTCCCGTTCTCCACGGGTACATATCCACCCACGTAACCGCAATAACGGTCGATGTTTTCAGGATAGCTGGTATAATCACTGTAGCTATCAAACGATTCTAATGTATATCGAACCCCATAATAACCATTAAAGGATTCCACGTATCGATTGGGAGTGATAACAAACTTATTCGTTGTTGTATATCCTCCGCTATAGTATTTCACCGGAGGACACCAGCACGAATCCCGATACAACTTCAATTTATCCCTTCCATCCTTAATCAATGAAGCTTCAATAGAATACGTGTACCCCTCCACCAACTTCACGGTCATATTCTCTTTCTTGTCGAATATCCCATAGGCATAATAACTGGAACTACCTCCCGCTTCCGGGGTCTGGTTGATCTGGAACCAGTAGAGGTCATTCGTTCCCTCGGCTGCACGCCCGAGGGGTTCCTGTTCGATTTCCACGTTCTCGTCATTCATCGCGAGGGCGACCGTGTAAGTTTTCGGTTCGTCACCATTACCGGTTTCCTCTTCGGCGGGTTGCATTTCGTCCTGTCCGCAAGCCGCGGCTGCCACTGCCATCAATACATATAAATACTTTCTCATAATCCGTTATATTTTAATTTTCAATTGCTTACCAAATAATACCTTCTATCTCGTAAATCTGCCCGTCCTCGAGAGGCTTGTTCTCCATGTCCATCGACATGCCGTCGTCCTTTATCGTGATCTTCATGCGGGTGACCGTGTTACGCTTGAAAGCGACCTGTTGAGAACCGAGATCCCGTTCCAACCCGTTGGGTTTCACCCAGAAAAAACGCACGGTAACCTCTTCCGCGTAATCGGAACCCGTCCAATTCCCGCCGCTATTTGCCAACGTGAATACCTCGCTGGCGCTATGTTCTTCGCTATCGGAATCCACGCGGAACACCGGGGCTCCCTCCATCTCCACGCGCACGTACCCTGTTTTCAACGAATCCACCTCACACGTCACGGCAAATGCCACCCGCGTCATACGCACCTCCACCTCCTCGTCGGCAGACGGGGTGTAAGGGAAGCGCTCCCCGAAATAGCGTACCGCGTTGGGACGCGCGTAAGTCTTCCCGTCCGCCGCCAGTGTCGTTTCACCCCGCTCCAGTCCGGCAAGGTACTTTTCCGACGTGACAAGGAAAGAATTCCATCCCGTCCCGTTCCCCCCGGGCAGATCCCCCTCCCAGTCCGGGAGCGGCGTCACTCCCCGTTGAGCCGGAGCCACAGCCGTGTTGAACGGTTTCCCGTACTCCCCGCCACTCGCGTGAATCGCCGCGGCGTCATCCACCATCGTCGCCCGGAAGCGGTACTCCATCTCGTCGCTCAAATTCAAGTTGATCGCCGTCGTATCGTCAAATATCCCGTAAGCATAATACCCGTACGCCCCGGTGCTCCCCTTCTCCCGGCTCATCACCTGCACCCCGTACAGGGGATTGCTTTCCGCCCGTCC
>NZ_CAUFYA010000095.1:0-3550 GCF_959596855.1 uncultured Butyricimonas sp. | reverse complement strand
TAATGACTAAAGAGGGTTTCATGGAACTGTTTTGGTCGAAAGTAACTTCCGGAATTACCTATCGCAAGGCATACGAGGAAGTCGAGGTAGATCATGAGCAAGCGTTTAAAAAGCGTAGATACTCGAATTTCGAGAGTTTCAAGAGAGTTTTGTACCGGAAGAAATAAAAAATTGAGGATGAAGTTTGAAATTATGGATAATAGTTGTACGTTTGTGACGAAACTTCGCCAAAGTTTTGACATAACAATTTCAGTTAGTGGTATTTTTTATACCCTAGTAATTGCTATTATCTATAAAGATATAGCCGTTGGTTTCCCTTCACGGGCTGCTGCTGAAATATGTTGTAGTCGGGACTTTGGCGAGTTTTGGGAAGCTGACGGCTTCTTTATTAATCAAATTTCGTCGAATATGCCAAAGTCCCACGAGATTTGTGAAGGTGTGAAGTATAGTACCACCAGAACACGTATACCCCAACGAAACGAGGGTAAATTACTTTCCGAAATTAAAGAGTTGCAAAAGCAACTGAAACAAATGACACGAAAATTCGAGATCGAGAAAGATTGCAAGAATCAAGCTTATTATTGGGTTTTAAGTTCCGGCAACTTTAAGCGATTCGCTGAATTTTGCAAGAAACATCCCGCCAACCTTGATTATCACGGGGCGTGTCTTGCTCAACTTTATCTGGATTCATTAACTAACAAAGAATACTAACATGGAAAATTTAATTTTATCTTCTAACGATGGCAGGATGTCGTCGGTGGAAATTGCACGAATTACAGAAAAAAGACACAGTGACGTGCTTGAATCCATACGTAATATGGAACCCGCATGGGAGAAAGTTGCCGAACGGAAATTTCCGCTGGGCTCTTACAGGGATGCGAACAATCAAGAAAGACCATGTTTTTACTTGAATAAAACGGAATGTTTGTATGTGGCTACTAAATTTAATGATGAAGCGAGGGCAAAGCTCATTCTTCGGTGGGAAGAACTTGAAACAAAAGCGAGGAAACCTCTTACTTCTGCTGAAATGTTATTACAACAATGTCAGATGCTGGTAGAGCAGGAAAGAAGGTTGAAAGATGTCGAGGAAAATCAAAAGAGCATAGAGGAGAAAGTTGCGATTATCGAGGCGAAGACTCAAACCCGTCCGAATTATTTTACTGTTGTTGGTTACGCCACGTTAAATGAAATAGACGTGACGATAAGGTTGGCGAGTTCGCTCGGTAAGAAAGCGGCGAGCCTGTGCAAAAAGCGGGGAATCCCGACAGAGGAGATACCCGATCCCCGCTTCGGGAAGGTGAAAACGTATCCGGAATCGATATTGAAAGAAGTATTTGATCAACCTTTGAATCGGAGCGTGGTTAAATTTTAGATAGTACCTCTTTAAATAAACATGTTGCCCCGTTATCACGTGCGATAGCGGGGCAATTAATCAAAATAATTGAAGTATTTAGAACCTCATGGTACTTGATTCTTTGACTAACGAGTGAATGCTCGTTATAATTTTTTCTTTTTGTTCTTCGGATATATATGCGTTTGTATAATATGATAAAATTCAGCTTTTTGTATGTGATTCTACCCTAAAATAGGGAAAAGGGTGACAGTGTCACCTTGATTCATTTGTGTGATTGGGGGAAATTTGTAGAAAAAAGAAAAGCTATGAATTTCCTTGATCGTGCATTAAATAAAATCGGTTACGTGAGAAGCGTGGATGTCGAACAAAAAGGTTCGGTAAAAGAAGCCGCTTCCACCATTATTCCTAGCGTGAGAGTGAATAATGACACGGCTTTGAAATTTACTGCCGTGTTCTCGGCTATACGCTTGAGAAGCGAAAATATAGCATCCTTGCCGAAACGTGTGTTCAAGGAAACGAGTAATGGTAAGGTTGCAGACTTGAAACACCCGGCAAGTATCGTGATGCGGGAACGTCCTAACGGCTACATGAATGTTTTCACGTTTTGGGAATACCTGAATGCTTGTCTTGACGGGTGGGGCAACGCTTACGCTTTGATCGAAACGGATGGGCGTGGCTACCCGATAGCTTTGCACCCGTTACACCCGAGAGACGTGAGTGTAACATTTAAAGACCGGGAGAAATATTTTAAAGTTTCCGCCACGGGTTTCTCCGGGACGTATGTTGATGGTGAAATTTGTCATTTTTTTTCGTTGTCTAATGACGGGATTTCTGGGATAAACCCGATTTCTTATAACGCTGACGCAATCGGTTTAGGAATTTCGGCGACTCAATTCGGGAAAGATTTTTTCGAGAGCGGGGGAAACATAAAGGCTGTTATGGAGGCGGAGGGGGAAGTTGCTCAAGATGCTTACGAGCGACTAAAAGAGCAAGTAAAGAATAATCATAATACCCCTATTTTAGAGTTTGGTATAAAATATAGAACGGTAGGGATAGCCCCGGAAGCAGCGCAAATGTTGCAAACGAAGTTATTCTCTATACAGGATATTTCCCGTATATTTAACATTCCCCCGCACATGCTTGCCGATTTATCCCATGCCAATTACTCGACCGTTGAACAACAAAATATTCTTTTCGGGCAATATTCCATGCGCCCAACGGTAAAGCTGTACGAGGTTGAGTTAGAGCGCAAATTGTTTCTTGACACGGAAGATTATAGCGTGAAATTCGATTTAAAGGGACTGATGCGGGGTGATTCGCAGGCTAGAGCTAATTATTACAATATGATGTTATCTACCGGATCGATGAGTCGAAACGAGGTAAGAGTTGAGGAAGGATTAGAAAGAGTTGAAGGACTTGACGAATTTCTTGTAGCGTTGAACATGGGTAAGAACGATGAAAAAACAAAACAATAATAAGACTATGAAGCAAAGTATTTACGATAGAATGGCGATCCGGGCGGCGATACCGGCAGACGTGGAAGAAACTCGGACGTTGGAATTTGTGGCGAGTGATAACACGCGAGATTCTTACGGGACAGTGCTACCCGTGGATAAATGGGATTTGGACAGGTTTAATAAAAACGGTCTGGTGACATACCAGCACAGGGTGTATAGTGATGATCCGGATTCGGTGATAGGTAAAGCGGAGGTGAGGGTTGAGAAAAAGAAACTGATTGTCCGGATAACTTTCGAGTCTGCCGAATTGAACCCGTTAGCTGAAAAAGTGTTTAGAAAGATTCTCGCGGGAACGCTGAACGGGGTTAGTGTTTCGTTTTCTCCCACGAGTAGGATTGTTGGGCATTGGGGAGAAGGTAAGGAATCCCGTGACGGAGAAAATGCTACATTTTATTTTGATGGGCAGGAATTGCTGGAGGTTGCCGTGGTTACATTACCGAGTAACAAGAATGCCACCCGGAGAAGTTTTGAAACCGACATTGTTAGAACGATTTATGACACGTTAGAGGGTAAACGGACTTATTCCGAGATCGAGGCAATGACTATCGGGGAAGCGATGAGGCTCATGGGGGCGGCTCCGGAAGAACAACAGGATAATGAAGAGAACGAGCCTCGTGACGGGGCTGACGATAATACTTCTGCTATCGAGGTAGCGAGAGCGATGTGTAATTTATAATCT
>NZ_CAUFYA010000094.1:0-3558 GCF_959596855.1 uncultured Butyricimonas sp. | reverse complement strand
AGGTGTTCGACTTCAACGTGAAGAACCCGGAACTCGAACTGAACGTCAACGGGCAAACTCCCGATGTCCCGGTGAACACCCCAACTTCCTTTAACTTTAACGTGAAAAAAAGCGACTACACGGGAAAGTTCAATTTCCAGATAACCTGCGAGCCCTCTAACCCGGGAACGATAAAAGTGAACGATTCACCGTACAACGGGGGGATCGTGCAACTCGCGTCTCCAAATGACAATACCGTCGAATTTACACCGGATGAACCGGGGGCGATCGTCTTAAAACTTGCATGCTCGGACGAGTGGGGATCAAAATCCGAAGAAATAATCAGCTATAGCGTGTCGAACACGAACATGGAAGTGAACGTCACGAACAAGGAACTGGACTTGATCCTAAACAAACCCACTACGTTTAATTTTACCGTCTCCAAACCCGGGTACTCGAAAGGGTTCAAGGCTAAATTTTCCTTGCTACCCGAGAACTCGGGAGCCATCAAGCTAAACAATTCCGTTTACGATTCGGGAGAGGTCTCCTTGCTAGACAACAACTCCATTTCCTTCACCCCGACAAGCACGGGGGCAATCATGATCAGAATGACGGTTATTGACGAACTCAAGGGAGAAAAAGACATCGCACTCAACTTCAATGTTTCGAACCCGCCGATCAAGTTGGACGTTACAAACAAGACAGATAACATCATATATAATACAACCACTGGATTCAACGTAACAATCTCCAAAGAACGTTATTCGGGGAAATTTAATTGCCGTTTATCAACTATACCCGCTAACGCTGGCACAATTTCCCTAGATAGTAAAACTTATACGGGAGGCTTCACGCCTATCTCTAATCCACAAAATCTTCGAGTAGATTTTACACCAAAACAAGATGGAACGATTATGCTGATTGTAGAGATCATAGATGATACAAATAATACCGTTGAAAAAATTTGTGAGTACCATGTTGAGAATCCCATGCTAGATTTAACTATCAATAATGCCAAAACAGAATTACAACTTGGAGAAGTACACAACTTTAGCATTACTGCTTCAAAAACACATTATGATGCCTCTTATAATTATCAAATTACACAGTATCCATATGGTGGTGGAACCATTAGCGTGGATAATAAGAATGAAATGAGTGGAAAACTCGCTAAAAATCCTTGCAACATAACTTTTGTACCAAACCTGCCAGGAATTCATGTTCTAAATATAAAAATAACTGACGAGTGGGGGCAACAAGTTGAAAAACAAATAAATTATAGCGTTGAAAACACGCCAATTACTCTTGAAGTATTAAATAACGAGAAGCAAATTGTTTTGAATACTCCAACCATTTTCAATTTCAAGGCTCTAAAAAAGAATTACAATGATAATGAAACCTTGACTTACACGATTACACCCACTAGTGCTGGAACACTATTAGTAGATAATAAAATTTACAATGGAACAAGCATAAGTATCCCGTATTCTCGAATAAAGAACGGAATTCCAGTGTCATTCACACCGACTCACGAGGGTATTACAAGTCTAACAATTCATGTTGTGGATCAATATAACATGACATCCATGCACACGATTGATTTCAATGTTACAAATCCAAAACTAGAATTAAACTTAGTAGGAGTAAACCTAGATCAACCAAATCTTATCACCCTGGGGGAAACCTTCAAGTATGCCTTTACAATTCAAAAGCCTTATATTGATGATTTCGCTTATACGATAACATTAAACGAGGGGGATGCGGGCCTATTGGCGACAACAGACGTATCTCCTCGAACTCGTGCGGCAGGTTCAAATATTCTAACAGGAATTATTCAAACAAATGAATTTGGTATTTGTATCGGGGAGATAAGACTAACTCCAAATAATTCGGCTTACCTTAACAAAGATATTACTGTTTCTATCCAAATTCACGACAAATGGAACAACACAAAAACATTATCATCAAAATTCCATATAGAATCAAGTACTATAAATGTCAATGTTAATCGAAGTACATCAATTCCAGTAGAGACTCCTTACGTGTTCTCCTATACCGTGGATAAACCTAATTACACAGGAGATTTTAAATACTCCTTTATTGGTTTTTCAAATACGGATAAACTTGAAACTAGTTCAGATGGCAAGACTTACACTCCTTACGAGGGAGGTAAATATCCAGTCCCAGACAAAAATCATACGTTTATACGCTTTACTCCATCACAAATCGGCACGATCCCCCTTCGCCTCTACTTATACGATGATAACAACTCCGAGACGGTAAAAGAACTGAACTTTGATGTCAAAGCACCAGAAGTTAAATTAATAGCTAACAGAACATCGGCATCTGGATATACTGACGAATATATTCCATTCAAAATCACGGCAAACGAAGAAAAGGGTGAAGATGTCAGTCTAAGTTTTACCACGGAGAGTACAACTTTCGAGGGTAAATTACGCTTTAATAATTCCGAGGTTACTCCTACTTCTAAGGGAAGAACAACTTCAACAGTAGCAACCACATCTTCAGGAAAAGAAAACACCCTTGAAATCGCATCTCGACGTATAGGAAATTTTGCGGTAACAACTACGGCACGTAACCGTTACGAGAGTAAAGCTACGGTAACAACAAGTGTCAGTGTGACAGAAAAACCCGAATACTTGGTAACAACTTCAGCGATCGGAAGTGGTAGTATTATTAAAAATCCAACGACTCCTACATACCAAGTTGGTTCGACAGTTAAATTTACAGCTACCCCTGACGTTGGATGGAAATTTGTCCGTTGGCAAGGTTCCGTGACAGGAACAGCAAACCCCGTTACCACGACGATCAATGGTGAAATGAATGTCGTAGCCGTATTCCAAAAAAACATGTACAAATTAACAACAAACGTAACTGGAAGCAATACAAATTTCTGTACGATCAAACGTTCTCCTGATCAAATAGAATATGAAGCAGGCACTGTTGTAACCTTAACAGCTATACCTAATCCAGATGATTACTATTCCATTTTCGATAAATGGAGCGAAGACAATAAAGAAGAGATATCTATATCAGTTGTTATGGATGATAACAAAACGATATCTGCAAATTTCACGTCAGCACTTTATTTGATTAAAGTATGGATCGGGAATTTCAGTAAGGTTGTAATGCCATCGGGATCGACACCTCTAAAATCATATGATATAGGAAATGTCCCGGTTAGTTACCTTTTAAGCAAAAATGCGACAACATCGTTTGATTTATCAATACCATTCACGGAATCATACAAAGAAGCAAAAGTAAGAATTTATATTGATGACAAGTTAATAGCATTAGAAGATTTAAATTCATCTATATATTCCCATGTAAACAATGAGAATAATGTTTATTTCAGCGCACCAAAAGCAAAAATTGAAGGTATACTATTTAAGATAAAACAAGAGGAAATTAAAACAGGAAAATTACGTATTGAATATCAAGACCCTGAACGAAAGACAACCGTTACCGGAACAATTGTAAATTAATTTACTGAATTTCTTTATTTCCAAGGTAGTCTCTACACGAGGCTACCTTTTTCGATTATATAAAAACACTCTT
>NZ_CAUFYA010000093.1:0-3904 GCF_959596855.1 uncultured Butyricimonas sp. | reverse complement strand
TCGAAACTTGATGAAGTCACCGTCATCGCTTACGGGGAACAATCGAGAAGAAATGTCATAGGAGCCATGTCAACCGTCAAGGCTGACGAGATAAAAGACATACCTTCTCCCAATTTGGCTAATTTGTTACAAGGACGAGTCGCCGGGATGAGCGTGCTTAACACGTCGGGAGCCCCCGGGGGTGGAGGTACAATCGTCACGATAAGAGGGTATAATTCACTGGATGTCGAACAAGGAAGCCGGTACTCGAACCCGTTATGGGTCGTTGACGGGGTTCCCATGTACTCGTTCACCTCTCCGATCTCGGGCTTGAACACCCTGGCGGAAATTGACCCTAACGATATTGAATCAATACAAATCTTGAAAGATGCCGCTTCGGCAGCCATATACGGGTCCCGGGCGGCGAACGGCGTGGTTCTCCTGACAACCAAGAAAGGCAGGATTAACCAGAAGGCAAAAGTCAGCCTGAATGTTTCACGAACTTTTATCTTCAGCCCTTCCCTACCCGATCTGATCGGTGGCAACATGGAAAGAAAAGTCCGGATGGAAGCGTTGGGAAACATGCAGGAAGCGTATTTCGATCCCGAGAACAACCGTTACAAGTACCCGGAAAATTATCTCGAATCGTACCTGAACGGGGCAGATTATAACTATTTTTGGAACATGGGGGACGGGAGAACGATACCTCTATACCAGGATAGTTTAAACCCGTTCTATAATAACTCGACGGATTTATTCAAGTATTACTTCCGCACGGCAAAAGTCACGGACGCGAATATCCAAGTCTCCGGGGGAGCCTCTAGTATCGCGTACAATATTGGCCTCGGGTTTTACGACGAGACGGGCGTGTTAAGAGGAACGGGCTTTACCCGGGTAAAATTGTTGTCCAACCTTTTCATCACTCCCGTGGAGAAAATGAACATGAACCTGCGTTTCTATCTCGCACGTACCGGCAGGAACCGCTCTTCAAGGTCTCAAAACGGGTACAATTTCACTACCGGGCTTGACCTAGAGAGGATACCCGATGAACTGTTGAGCACCTCGACCTTGCTACCGGGGAAAGGGACTCCCGCTTTTGATGAAATGATAAAAAGATTCAAGGGGACAAATGAAAAGAACGAGTCGTACCGCGTACGGGCCAACTTCGATGCTAGTTATGAAATCATCAAGGGGCTGACCTTCAAAACCTCGGTAGCCGTGGATTACTCGCAACAAAACCTGAACCTGTTCCAACCCTCCTACCTCGACGAGAACGACGAGAGTTTCTCTAGCGGCCAGATAGAAAGGGCGATGATGCTCCTAAACGAGAACCTGTTGACCTACAAGCATTCTTTTAACGAGGATCATAACATAGATATTCTACTGGGGCATTCCGTCCAGATGGATGAAACGAACTCGTTACAAGGATACGGGAAAAGGGCCCCGAGCGACTTGATTCATTACGTGAGCTGGTTCGAGAACGTGTACGATGTCGAAAAAAGCCGTACACTGAAAGACTTTTATTCCGACAGGACGAAAAGTACCATGATCGGCTTGTTCGGGCGAGTGAATTATAACTACAAGCAAAAATACCACGCCTCTTTCACGATCAGGCGTGACGCGAGTTCTAAGTTCGGCAAGAACGTGCGCTGGGCGACATTTCCCTCTTACGCGATTGGCTACACCTTCTCGGAAGAACCTTTCATGGACTGGGCAAGGAGCGTGCTTGATTTCGGAAAGATCAGGGTTAGTTACGGGAAATCGGGAAAACAATTCGATCAACCGTACATCAGCCACGGTTTACTAACTGTCTCGTCCCCCTTCCTCGGGCACCCGACAGTGCAACCAGAATGGTCACAAGGTTTGATGAATGATAAACTTACCTGGGAAGAAACGAAACAGTTCGATCTCGGGTTGGACTTGGATTTCTTCCAACACGAGGTCAATATTACAGTTGACTATTATCACCGCCTCACGGACAAGTTACTGTACAATATAACTCTACCGGGGAATTATTCCGGGTATCAGCGGCAATGGCAGAATGCTTACGCTATCGTCAATTCTGGTATCGAGTTCATGGTGAAGTGGGATATCATCCGGAAGGAAAAATTCACGTGGAATATGTCCTTCAATATAGCGCGAAACTGGAACCGGTTGAAAAAAAGTACTAACGGGATGGATTTCCAGAATTTCAATGGTGTCGAGAATTTTAACAACAACCTGAGCGTGATCGGGAAGGCGTTGAACGGGATATACGTGTACAAGGACAAGGGGTACTATAACAGCGAGTCGGAGATCCCGTCATACTACCTGAACGGCACGAGAGTGTACATGTACGGGAGTAATATCTATCAATTCTATCGACCGGGAGACCGGGTTATCGCCGACGTGGACGGAAACGGGCAGGTCAACGTGCTTGTACCCTCGCAAGATGACCGTGTATACGAGGGATCGCCGTTGCCGAAGGCATCGGGAGGTATAACGAGTTCTTTGTCATGGAAAGGTTTCGACTTGAACGTTTTGTTCAATTTCGTGATCGGTCGTCACATCCTGAACGCCGGGAAGGGTGCTTCCGTGGGGACTAGACTCGGGATAACTCTTGACGAGACCACGAAACCCCTGTCTGCCAAACCGGGAGATTTAACATTCTGGCAAAAACCGGGAGATAAAACTAATTTCCCCGTGAACCGGGTTGAAAAAGGATTGAACAACTTCGCGACCAACTTGTCCTCCAATGTCGAGCGTGTTAGTTTTATAAAGCTAAAATCATTCACGTTAGGATATACCGTACCCCCGAGAATCATCAAGACCACGAAAATGAACATCCGTGTATTCTTTTCTGCCGAAAACGTGTTCACGATCGATAATTACAGTGGCCCCGATCCGGAGAGAGTTGATCTCACGACCGGTATCGATGATTACGGGAGTTATCCCCTGGCCAAAAGATTAACACTAGGTTTAACTGTAAATTTTTGAAGATATGAGAAAGATAAAATACATGTCACTCTTGTTACCCTTGATAATACTTTTCGGGTGCGAGGACTTTTTGAACGAAGAGCCGGAAAATTCCGTGACTAATGGTAACTTCTGGAAAACGGGACAAGACGTCGAATCTGCCGTTTACGGGATGCAACGTGAATTTAGAAACGTGTTCGGGAACGTGACTCTTTTATACCGGGATCGGGGACTCCCCTTCGACTACATGAACCCACAATGGTCTCGTGCATCTAACGGGACACCATCGTGGAAAGGCACTGACGGCCAGTTGAACTGGGTGGGATTGTACAGGCTTATCGCTAACTGTAATTTAATCCTTGATAATATAGGGTTAGCTTCTTTACCGGGAGACAGGCACGATTTTTACCGGGGACAAGCTTTATGTACCCGGGCGTATACCTATTTCTACATCCTTAAAACCTGGGGGGATGCCCCGCTCGTGAAAGAATCCGTGGATGTCGGGGAGAAAGCGAGAAGCAAGTGGCAAGACCTGGCCGATTTCGCGATAGCGGACTTGAAAGAAGCGACGAGATTACTGCCCGTGGCAACAAACCTTAAAAACGAGGACGGTGCCACGATAACGAGCAAACAGGTTCCATCCAAAGGCACCGCCTGGGCAATTCTCGCTCACGTGTACGCGTGGAAGGCGGCCCTGAATAACGAACCGGATTTAAACAAGCTGGCGATCGAGGCGTGTGATTCTGTTATCGGGGATAGATCGTATCAATTAGCAGATAACGCGAAAGATATTTGCGAGAAAGTACTCCTGGGAAATAGCGACGAAGGTATTCTTGAACTGGATTTTCGTAATACATCCGGGCAAGATCTACGAGCTGCAGGTTCGTACGCTGCCGAATTTTTCCAAAAATACCCGGTAGTACCTTTAACCACTCCTTCGACTCGCCGAACGTTCTTACGCTTAAATAAT
>NZ_CAUFYA010000092.1:0-4307 GCF_959596855.1 uncultured Butyricimonas sp. | reverse complement strand
AAATAATAAATAAACATGTATAACCCGTCCCGAGAGGCAACCTCCCGGGCAGGTTCGTGAAATCTTATAAAGCTAACGTGCTAAAAAATTTTTTAATATCTGATATATTGTCCAAGTAAACAACAGCACCTGTGTTGTCTTTACTTTTCGGACGATTTTGTGTTAGCTTGACAGCCTCGAAAATTGCTTGTAAATCAGAGGGAATATTTTCGAGTTCTACTTTTGTTTCAGCGTTTTCTGATTTTAAAAATGTATTGTAAAATTCATCGATGAAACTACGTGTTGCAAATTTTACATTACGAAAATCAACAATAACTACGGGAACGTGGAGATTTTTAATATATAATTCAAAATCTCGAACCACAACTCTAGATTTAAGGTCTTGGCTAATTATCGCTGAAATATCTATTGTTATCTTATCCATATTGCAAAGTTACAAAATTTATTTATTCAATATAGTTAATGTATTGAAATTTACGATTTATATATGGGATTCGTAAAGCAATAATAGTACCCTTCCAATAAATTTTATCGGGTAGTACAATAAACTGATCTAAATTTCTGTCACGTGCATACATGGCACTACCAGAGATCATGATGTATTGTCCGTTTAATCCATCCGTTAGCATTCTGCGAGAGGTTATGATACCATACCCTCTATTCTCTGCATTAGGAAGGTTTTTCGTGGAGATTCCCCTGTTGGCAGCTTGAATCGCTTCGAGGTCGGAAGCGATTTCTTCTTCATTATTTTTTTGATAGCTACCTAATAAAGTGATACCACTATCTGCGATACAAATATCTAAATATTTTTTGGTCGGGTACGCTTGTGCAAATATATATCCGCGTTCAGAATGAGAATGTTCTGTGATATTGTCAACAATTTCTCCAATCATATATTTTAATCCGGTAATAATATTGGGTGTTAAATTGAGTTGTTTCGTTATAATAAATTCTATTGTTGAAAGAATATTGTTTTTATCATCTTCGTGACTATCTGTTGCGGGAAAATTGATGATAGGGATATATGTTTTTCTTGTGTACTCTTCCATTCGTGCGGTAAATTCGGTTTTTCTTATTTGATCAGGGGAAAATCCATCGCCAAAATGTAGAAGATTCATATAAGGTGTGATATTCATGAAGTGGATTTCTTTGTCAGAACTTTTGACAAAAAGCATTAAAGGAAGTACAAATGTCGGTGATACAAATGTAGTGTGGCTAAAATCTATAATATGTTTGGTGTCTGTACTATTCTGGATTTGATCCATTATTACTAAAACTTCTTGTAAACCATTAGATAGTTTTTCGTCTTGTATGTTTATATTTCTATTTATATGCATAATAGTATTGTTATACAGTACAAATATAGTGTATAAGTTTTGTAAGTGTATGTAATTTCTTCGATAGATTGCGTGAAATTAAATCTTATTAATTAGAAGTTTAAATTCTTGTGTATTCTCAGACGAAGAATACTTCCGGTGGGCGTCTTGTTCTCCCGAGCTCGAATAATAAACTTGCGTTCGGCTATACAGCGTGTTACTTTTGGGATGTAATTAAAAAAAACAAAGTTATGAGATTATTGACAGACATCCCCGGGGGAGCAGGCGTGTTTCCCGTTGAGAAGGGGAAGAAAACGGGGAGGGAAGAGGAAGAGAACGGGCTACAACTCCAGAGATACTCCCGAGAACCATTTGACTAACACCGGACATGACTATCGTGATACGATTCTTGTCGTGATTGAGTGTCCTTGGCGAATCTTTATTATATCTCCATTTCCTCTTGTACGCGGGGGAAATAGGACGAGAAATGTGGATTGTTCATTTAAAAACGTGGGGTGATGGCAGAAGTAAGCAGTATTTTTAAGATCAGGGGACGAATCGGTAACACGATTTTTGTCGGGCGTAACGGGAAATGTTACGCTCGGGCAGTGGCGACAAAGGTGACAAACCCGAATACGCCGAAGCAACAAATGGTGCGTGCCAGGTTTCGGGTGGCACTTCGTTTTTACCAGCGATTGAAGGATACCCCGCTGGGGGAGATTTGGAGATTGTCGGGGAAGAGGGCAAAACTCACGGGCTATACTTTGTTCATGAGGGAGAATTTGAATATGTTCGACCACGAGGGCAGGATAGTTGATTTTGACGGGTTACGCTTGGCGGTGGGAAACCGTTGTGACGCTCGCGATATTGAGGCTTCTCTTGATGATTCCGGGCAAGTGACGCTCCGGTGGGGAGATGATGACGAGGACCTTTATCTAGGGGAGAATGATCGCTTGATGGTGGCCTTGCTTTACGGGGATCGGTTGTTCTCGCCGGAGGTGGTGGATGATTTGAAAGCCGTGAGGCGTGATGGAACGGTGACCTTCCGGTTGCCGCGAATCAAAGACGTGGAGGTTCATTTGTATTGCTTTTTCGTGTCCCCCGGGGGTGAGTATGTTTCGGATTCGCAACACTTGAAGGTATGAGTCCGGTGAAAGGTATTGTCGGTGCGGTCAGCGAATTGGTTGACCGGCTGACGCTTCCGGCGAGGGAGAAGAAACAACTGGAGACGGATTTATTGAAAGTTTTTGTCGAGTGGGAGCAACGGGTGATGGAAGCCCGAACGGAGGTGCTGGCGGAAGAGGCCCGGGGTAATTGGTTGCAACGTTCGTGGCGACCGTTGGTGATGTTGACTTTTGCCTTGATTGTGCTCGTGGGGACATTCACGAGTTTGCCGATTCTTGCCGATACCTCCCGGTTCTGGGATTTGCTGGAGGTGGGGATAGGCGGGTACGTGATGGGGAGAAGTGGGGAGAAAATCTTACAAGTCTTCGCGCGGAAACGACGTTTTTAATTTTAGATTTTAGATTTATGAGTTCATTTTCAATTTTTAATTCTCAATTTTCAATCGTGAACCATCGTTTGGTGGATGGTGAGGTGGTGCATTTGGTTTGTTCGAAGAATACCAGACCGCTAAAAAATCCGGATACTATCGTGTTACATTACACGGCTGGCAGGAGTGCCGAATCGTCATCGTTCTACCTTACTCGTCCGGACGTGGGTGCATCCGCTCATGTCGTGATTGGGCGGGACGGGAAGGTGTTTCAATTGGTGTCGTTTAATGTCGAGGCGTGGCATGCCGGTAGGAGTTTTTACAGGGGACGTGCGGAGTTCAATCATTTCTCGATTGGAATCGAGCTTGATAATCTCGGGAAGTTGCGTTGGGACGGGAAACGGTTTGTGGCAGAGTGTGGTGCGGAGGTAGCGGCATCAGATGTTTATGCGGACGATTCGGGTGGGAATATCTCTTATTGGCACAAGTACACGGATAGGCAAATACGAGTGTTGCGTGATGTGTGTCGGGTGTTGGTGTCGGAATACCCTATTAGGCATATTCTGCGTCATTCGGATATTACTCCCCGTAAGATTGATCCGGGACCGGCGCTACCTGAAATTACGTTGTACTAAAAAAATGCATCCGAGGTATTCGGATCCATACCGGGGATGCAATGTTCATTTTCAATTATTAATTTTCAATTGTATTATTATGGCAGAATTTAATTCTTATTTGTTAGGTAAAGCGAAAAAATCAGTGGGTAACATCACATTGTGTTACACGAGAAGAAAGAATATCGCGAAAGCGAAAATTTTTTCAAGAAAAGATAATCCTACACCGGAGATGTTAGCTCAACGGGCAAGGATGAAAGCGTTGGTGCAGTTGTCTCGAAATCTTTTGCCCGTTATCCGAAAAGGATTCGTGGGAATTGGTAACGGTTCTACATCGAATGCTTTTGTGGCACGGAATATGAAAGCGGTAGAGGTGAATGAACAGAACGTGGCAACCGTTAATTTCGATCAATTGTTGGTAGCATCCGGAATATTGAACCCGCCGAAGGTGACGGTAACGTATGACGAGGAAAACAATAAATATCAGTTCTCGCAAGTGGAGCAAGCGGAAGAGGATGGTTACGCGTTTGTCGATGACCAAGTGTATGCCGTGTTGTACGAAACGGAGCGAGGCAGATCAAGATTGGTGGAGTTGAGAACTCGTGGCGAGAGCGGTAGCACAAGTTATGCCCTTCCCGAAGAATGGGATAATACGAAAGTGAAAGTGTATTGTTTTGCCATGTTGAAGAGGGGAAAGGAAGTGTCGGATAGCAAGTTGATAGCGTGAAGTTGATTAGTCTATAAAGTCCGTTGACTTTACGACCTTAGGGACTTTCAGATTTTATGGACGAGAGGGAGTGTCGAAATACTCCCTCTCGTGTGTTACGTCGTTTTTTTATTTAGCTCATGTGTCATGTAGTTTTCTGAAAGGTTCTGTTTTCTAGT
>NZ_CAUFYA010000091.1:0-4312 GCF_959596855.1 uncultured Butyricimonas sp. | reverse complement strand
TGACTACAAATGCAAGGGCACAAGCAACCAACAGGATGATAAAACTCCAATCCCATCCAAGGTTTTCAACCACGTACCCCATCATAATATTCGCCAAAAGCGCCGTTCCAAAAAAATACCCGAAAAATCCGGTCAACCCGGCAGCTGTTCCGGCAGCTTTCTTGGGGGCCAGATCGAGAGCGTGTACTCCGATCAACATCACGGGACCATAAATCAAGAACCCGATAGCAATCAATGAAATACTATCCATTACAAGATTATGATCCGTTTTCCAGTATATAAACACGAATAAAGCTACTAATACCATATAAGTCATCGTGGTAAGCGCACGCCGTCCCTTGAACAGATAATCACTCACGATACCACAAATGATCGTTCCGGGAATAGCCGCAATCTCGTAAGCCGAATAAATCCAACCTACCGCACCGCTATCATACCCCTTCACATCCTTCAAGTAGGTCGGGGCCCAGTCTAAAACCCCGTAACGCACCAGATAAATAAAAGCATTGGCAATCGCAATATACCACAATATCTTATTATTCAACACGTACTTGAAAAATATCTCTTTCGCCGTCAACTCTTCTTCCGACTTGGCACTATAATTCTTCGGGTAATCATTACGATACTCCTCGATAGGCGGTAAGCCTTCCGATTGCGGGGTATCCCGGATAAGCCAGAAAGAAATTACCACGATAACAAGAGCGACCACTGCCGGGAAAACAAACGTGGCGGTCTGCCATGAACCGAACCATACCAACCCCAGCGAGAACATGATACCGACCAAACTTCCTCCCACGTTATGCGCCACGTTCCAGATCGACATCTTCGTTCCCCGTTCGTTATGTGAAAACCAGTGCGTCATCACACGCCCACTCGGGGGCCAGCCCATTCCTTGAAACCAACCGATCAAGAACTGCGTGACAAACATCATCACGATAGAAGATATTCCGGCACTCGTCCCCAAGAATAAGGTAACAAGAGCCGACAACAATAATCCTAACGGCAAAAATTTGCGGGCACTACTCCGGTCAGAAACCCCTCCCATCAAAAACTTCGATATGCCATAAGCAATAGCATTTGCCGAAAGCGCCACTCCCAAATCTCCTTTGTCAAATCCCAGCTCCTGCAAATAAGGCATTGCCAGCGTAAAATTCTTTCTAACAAGATAGTAACCCGCATAACCGATAAAAATCCCGAGGAAGACCTGCAACCGCAATCGTTTGTATGTCGGATCAATCTTCTCCTTGGGCAATAAAGGCTTGTGGGGTTCAGGTTTTAGAAAACTCCACATGTCATCAATTTTTATAAATTATTATTTATACATATACATCAGCTAAGCTCAAATAATGATCTTAGCCGCGATATAATTTTCTGCCAATTCCGTGAATTCCTTCACTTCTTCATCTATCCACGTCTGATCCTTCCCAAGTTCCTTGGCCATCACTTCCGCTACTTTCGGGGCTGCTTTAATAGCCTCTTTAGCATCAACGAACAACAAACGAACCCTTCGAGCGAGAACATCCTCGACCTCTCTGGCCATTTCTTTCCGAACGGCCCATACCACTTCGGCAACGGTATAGTCATATTTATCCGACAATTTTTCACCGTATTCCGGATGGTCCGCTATCAATTTCAAAATAGCGTCTTGATCACTTCCGTAAACGTACATATGATCTTTTAGGTTCGGATTCTTCCGATACCCGTGAATATGAAATTTCTTGGTGACACATTTCCTCGGCTCAACCAATTTAAGGGCTATCGCTTTATCCACTGTGTCCTCTGCCATTCTCCGGTAAGAAGTCCACTTACCTCCCGTGATAGTGACCAGATTATTGTCCGAAACGATAATCTTATGTCCCCGGGAAATCTCTTTCGTGCTTTTTCCCTCGTGCTTCGGCGCAGCCAAAGGACGTTGTCCCGCGAACACGGATTCAATATCGTCATAAGTAGGCGCCGGATCCATGTACAAGGATGCCGTCTTCAAAATAAAATCAATCTCCTCCTTCAACGGCTTCGGCTCAATCTCCGGAGTAGGACGCATGATATCCGTTGTCCCCACAACCACCTTGTCATGCCAAGGCACGGCAAACAGCACACGTCCGTCACTCGTTTTGGGTACCATTATCGCGTAATCACTTTTCAAAAATTTCATATCCAACACAAGATGTACCCCTTGGCTTGGAGTTACCATCTTGCTGTGTCCCGGGGAATCCATCGCCATCAAATCATCCACAAGCACCCCGCAAGCATTGACCACGCTTTTGGCTGCCAGTTGCATTTCTTTACCCGACTCGGTATCCACGAATTTCACCCCGGCAACCTTTCCGTTCTTGTCATGTACGATACCCGATACTCGCGCCTTATTCAACACTACTCCACCATTCTCCACGCAAGTCTGTGCCAGATTTATAGCCATCCGCGAATCATCAAATTGTCCGTCATGATACACGATTCCCCCCTTCAACCCTTTCTTCACGGACGTCGGTAAATACTCCATTACTTTCTTGGAAGAAATAAACCTGCTCCTTCCATACCCGAAACCGAACGAAAGTAAATCATAAAAAGTAAGTCCGCAAAAATAAAGGAAATTATCCCAATACGTATAGTTTGATATTACAAATGCTTGATCTTTTACCAGATGCGGGGCGTTAGCTTTCATTCGCCCTCTTTCCCTCAATGCCTCCAACACCAAAGCAACATCTCCTTTTTGCAGATAACGTACACCCCCGTGTACCAACTTCGTACTCCTGCTTGAAGTACTCTTTGCAAAGTCCGCCATTTCAAGAAGGGCGACACTATATCCCCGTGTTGCGGCATCAACCGCAACACCTAAACCCGTGGCTCCTCCTCCCACTACAACCATATCCCATACCTTCTCGGATTCTTGAAGTTTATTCAACATATCCTCTCGGTTCATAACGCAATTATTTATTTGTTTTACAATTAATTTTAAGTTCAACAACCAATCAATCCTACCTATGAAAGCCCCTCCATCCTCCTCGTGCCTACACACGGGTGAATCGGAATATTGAAACAACAATCCTTTTTCTGTTATTGGTCTACGTCAATTCAATAGATAAGAATTTGACTCCTTTGGTATCGAAATAATTTACGGAATTAGGCTATAAAAGTTTCTTTTTTTTTAGAAATTAGCAATATTCATTTAAAATAAATCACTATCTTAGTCATACCTTTTTGAGGGATGATCTAATATTTAGACATACACGTAAGTCATTGAGTATATTATTGATAATCGGAATAAGATGAAATCATTATCTTTAAGTGAAAGACATAGCTACATACTTGATCTGTTGCGGCAGCAAGGCTCTGTTGCTGTAATCGATCTTGCCAATCAACTAAAAGTATCTTCAGTAACCATCCGCAAGGATCTCACGTTGCTTGAAGAAAAGAAAATGTTATACCGTACTCACGGAAGTGCGATTTTAATCAATCCTTATATTAATGATCGCCACGTCAATGAAAAAGAAAAATTCTATACCGAAGAAAAACGTCTTATCGGAATGCAAGCGGCTAATCTGATCACCCCGGACGATTCCATTATCATCGCTTCCGGCACAACCATGCACGCTTTAGCTCGCCAAATCGTCCCACAAGGACATCTTACAGTCATCACGGCTGCAATCAATGTAACGCATATACTTGCATGTAATAAAAACATTGATATTATTCAACTGGGAGGTCTAGTGCGTAATAGTTCTGTATCTGCCGTAGGAAGTTATGCGGAAAAAATGCTGGAAAATTTCTCTTGTAGTAAACTATTTATGGGAGTTGATGGTATCGATTTGGAATATGGACTATCTACAACCAATATGATAGAAGCCAACTTGAATCGAATTATGATGAAAGCTGCCCAAAAAACTATCGTCCTTGCTGACTCATCCAAGTTCGGACGCAGGGGCTTTGGAAAAATTTGCGATTTGGATGCAGTTGAACACGTCATTACCGATAGCCACATCCAACCCAAGATTTTGGAAGAGTTAAGAGAACGAGGCTTGGAAGTCACTATCGCAAATTAATCAAATACTTCAAGTATTTATTACTTTTTGAAACACACTCTCAATTTGTAGAAATCTAAAATCATTCAATCTAAAATAAAAAAAGTCTTTCAATACTGAAAGACTTTTTCTCTTCGTAGCGAGAGGCGGGCTTGAACCGCCGACCTCATGATTATGAATCATGCGCTCTAACCAGCTGAGCTACCTCGCCATAAATCACTGAACTTGTCCAGTGATTTGAAAATCTGGCATCGACCTACTCTCCCACCTCTCGGCAGTACCATCGGCGCTAACGG
>NZ_CAUFYA010000090.1:0-4822 GCF_959596855.1 uncultured Butyricimonas sp. | reverse complement strand
GTGTTTCATGAATCACGACTCTCGTCGTTCTTCGATTCACGCTCGCTACGTTGTTTTGTTCACGTCAATATTTTAAAGAACTCTTCTCTCTCTCTCGTCTTCACCCTCGCCCTTTTCTCGAGACGAAAGCGGCTGCAAAGATAAAACTTTTTCCCTTCCCTTCCAAATCTTTTTCAAAGTTTTTTCAAACTTTTTTTTTCGCGGGGTGTCGTTACAACTAACTTTTACCCCCCCTCGCTTCATCTCTACAACATCTAAAGAACTTCGCCAACCTCTCTCTTCACTCACCCCCCCTTCCGGTTTAGCGGGTGCAAAGATAACAGCATAAAATCCCCTTTTCCAAATTTTTTACCCTCTTTTTTTAAACTTTTTTACAAGACGCTAGAAAACAAATATTTAAAAACAACACCACACGCCATCCCAAGTCTCAAAGTATTCCCGATACTTGTCTTTTCAGGAAATTTCAATAAAATAGCTTCAGCCAACACGCGAGTAAAATGGATTCTTCACTCCTTTTCATATCGATTTCATTTTTGACAAAAGAATGAAAATATCTTTTCACTATCCATTTTAGACTATCTATTTTAGATAATCTAAAGTAGATAACCTAAAATATTTCATCAATCCCTATTAAAAATAGGGAACCGGCCTACTTGACCGATCCCCCTCTTGGCATAGCAAAACGAAACAAATTAGGATTCCCCTATCGTCAAGACTCTACTATCTGATGCTTGTCGCCCGTTTTTCGACGTGGCGAAGCAATACGCCTTCACGTTTTCGTTGTTCCAGTCCTCCGGTAACGCGTAACTCGTGCTACCACTTTCGCCACGGTCCCGCAAGGTCACCAATCTCGCGCGCCCCAGTACCGTTTCGTAAAGTACCCCGTAAACCCTGTCATCCTGCAATGCGAATCCATCTTCCTCTCCTTGCATCTCTTGCTCGAACGTGTACTTCTGGCTACCCGTGCTGTACGCGACCGTGACCTTGGGAGGGTAAAGTATCCCCGCGGCCAGCTTCAACAGGTCGAGTTCTACCGTTCCCACGTGTTTCTCGTCCACGTTTACCGCCCCCATGTTTCGCGCCACGAAGGCGTTCGAGGTCGTTCCGTTACCGATTCCCACGAATCCTTTCCGGATCACGGGTATAATCTTCCGGGACAAGGATACCAACGCTTTCATTCTCGCCCGTTGGTCAAGAATCTCCGGCGTCGGGTTATCTTTCCTTGAAAACACCTTCGCTTTGGCGATGTTTTTACTTCTCGTGTAACACAACGTGATGTTACCTACTGATTTTCTCGCTTTACCTAACAAATAAGAATTAAATTCTGCCATAATAATTGAAAATTAAAAGTTGAAAATTGAAAATGAAATCACTTGATCACAAAATACATGAATCATAAATCTAAAATGCTTCCCCCAAGGCGAATTCCAGCGCCGGTCCCGGGTCTATTTTCCGGTTCGTGATGTCCGAGTGCCCTACCACGTCCCGGATCGGGTAATTGGATTCCAGTAACTTGCACACCTCGACCAACGTTCTCACCTGTACACTCGTGTAACGATGCCAGTATGTCAATTCCTCTCCCGAGCAATCGGCATGTACATCTTCCGGCTTCACTTTCCGCCCGCACTCCGCCACGAACGTGTTCCCTTCCACGCGAAGTTTTCCAAGGTTATCCAATTCGATACCGATTGAATAATGATTCAACTCGGCACGTCCCGCGTACCAGCTTCTCCCCGCGTGCCACGCCTCTATATTAAACGGCACGAGTTGAACCAGTTCCCCTTCCCGCCCGATCACCAGATGTGCCGAAGCGGCCACGTCCGGTCTGGTCAAGAAAAGAGCCGATGACATCGGGCTCGTTCCCCCGGTATAGTGCAAAACAATCATATCCGGACCAACCAACTTGCGCGTGTTTTTAGCGCATTGCAAGTGAACCACACCGTTCCCCGTCAACCGATGGTTGACGATTGAAATTTGAGAATTAAAAATCATCATGTTTATACATTTAAAAATCTAAAATTAACATCGTTTTCGCGTGACAGCCTCTATGATTTTCTCCCCGCTTCTACCCACCACGTACCCGCCCAGCCCGATTTCCAGCAAATCCCAGAAACGGGAGGTTTCCGCCAGAATTGGCAAGCTGGTGAACGTCCCGACAAGAATAATCACGGCAAATATCAACATCACGAGCGGGCGCCACGAGCGTTGCAGCCAGTTTCCCCGGGCTTCCTCCCCGACCACGGCAGCACTCGACTCCAAACGCTGTCGCTCGCATTCGGCGATCACCCGCAGGATATCTGTTTCCAGCTTCTTTTTCTCCCGGGCGGGAAGCATCAAGCGGTCGATCACCTCCCCGACCGAGTTGACGATCCCCGCCACGGGTTTTCTTCCCTCGCTCATACCACCACGTGTTGAGAGTTAGAGAAAGCTGAAAACGACGGTGACACGAAAAAACAATACACGTGCACCGGCACATCTTTCACCCGGTATAGCGGGAACACGGCCATTCCCTCTCCTCGCGTGACTTGCACTTCCTCTACCACTTCCGGCGAGAACGCGCGATCGCCTCGCAACAAAACAACCATCAAGCGATCATTCTGATCCAAGTATGCACTATCGTCGGCACCCGCCCAGCGAAGGGTTACCCGGTTCCCGTCGTCCACGGAAGCCGACAAGTCGTACACCCCGTCCCGGTTTCCCGTTGCAAGGCGCAAACCGTCATAATCGACAATTTTACCCCGGTGATCGAACATTTTCAGGTTCTCCCTCATGAACAGGGCGAACCCAGTGAGTTTAGCGTTCTTGCCGGAACGACGCCAAACCTCTTCCAGGGGTGTTTCTTTCAAACGCTGGTAAAAACGAACCGCCACCCGGAAGCGATCACGAACCGCCTGTTGTTTCTCCGTGTTCGGGTTGCTCACCGATGCCGGTACCGCTCGGGCGTAATACTTGCCGTTCCGTCCGCAAAAAATCGTGTTACCGATTCGCCCTTTAATCTTGAAAATACTGCTTATTTCTGCCATCATCCTGCATTTTTAAGTGAATAAATTGTTTTTACTTGATTCCCGCCACGTGCAAAAAGCGGACGGGAAGAGATAAAGCCCGGCCAAGGATACACGATCACGATAACGACCGTGCCACGCTTATCCGGCAAGATGGTGTACAATACCCGTGTTGGAGTTGTGCCGGAGTTGTAGCTTGTTCTCGCCCTTTCCCCGCCTCCTCTTCGCCTTGTTCTCCCCGGGCCCCTCTCTTGTTCTTTAGTCCTGTCAAATAATAATTCCATATCGTTTAATTTTTGATTACACGACAAAAATAGTATGCCCACACACCACGCGCAACTAATTTATCCCATACGCCCGATCCACTGATCCCCCGTCCCGTTCAACTGACCGAACAGCCAAACCGGAACAGCCATTCCACGAAACGGTTTATAAATAATTTTATTCGAGCGTGTTCCTCTCTACTTGTGCAAGCCCTTCACGCTTCCTAAAAAATGGAAACGGGCGAGAAAGCCCTCCCGGTAGGGTTGTCCTAACGGGATTTCCTGTTTGCCGACATAAATCGTGTTCCCCCGTACACGTTCCACGTGCTCCAAGTTTACCATGTAACCGCGATGCACTCGCGTGAACAGTCCCGCCGGAAGACCTTTTTCGAGGGTTAACAGCGGGTGCCCGACAAGAATTTTCGGGCGATCCTTCAAGTGCATGCAACAATAATTACGACTGGCTTCCAACCAAAGGATTTCCGCGTGAAAAACCCGGTCATAAGAATCTTTATTCCAAACGAAGAGCCGGTCTTTTTTGAAATCTACTATCTCCGCGACAGCATTCTCTGTCGCAGACGTGTTTCCCGTCCCCGGGATGTATCTGTTTTCCATGATTATCAAGTGTTAGGTTTCATGAAATGACCATCCCGATAGATTTTATATATATCCACGAAAAAGCCGGGGTATACACTCCCTTCACGCGCAAAAGAGGTACCCCGGCTGAATAAAAACGAGTAATCTTGATATTACTTTTTCTTTAACAACTCGTTAATTTTTATATGTATATCTGTGATGTCTACAAGTCTTTCCCGCATTTTCATTTAAAGTATTAATAAGCATTATGATACAATCGCCTCAAGACTGAGAATCGCTACTTCCCATTGTGGAATCCATACCAATTATTACCTGCAAGGGTTAAACGAGAAAGAAAAGTTGTAGCGAAGATAACTTCCAGAGGATATAACCTAACCAAGAACATATACCATCATGGCTTGAAACTGCACATAGTAGACCCGCGCAAGTAAAGCACCATACCTTTTCCCAAATTACTGGTAATAATGCCTACTTTAGAAAACGACCTGACCATATTCAAAAACGAGTATGCCCTCTACCTGAAAGGGAAGCCCCTTCTGAGAGATAAGATTTACAGCGATGTCTCTTTCTTCCATGATGCTTACTCCACATAAGAAAATTAAAGTTGAACCGAAAGTTATCTGACAAAGAGAAAAAAAACGGCAAGAGGCTTATTTTCAATGGCTGTTTCTAAACTTAGGCAACCTATTAAATCATTTTTCAATTGGCTGAATGAAAAAACAGAAATTCAAAGAGCGTCTAAAGTCAGACTTACCAAAGGGCTGTTAGTATATACCTTTGGTAAGTCGGCTGTTGCTATGCTAATCTATGTCAATTCTAACTACTAATTCTAATTAATTTATATTTAGCATCAATCGTTTGAACGAACTCACCGGAATAGTCAACTTCACGTTCATTTGCAAGTTATAAGGCGGTTGATTGGAAAAGTATATCGCACGGATACTCGATACCATCGACACC
>NZ_CAUFYA010000089.1:0-5297 GCF_959596855.1 uncultured Butyricimonas sp. | reverse complement strand
GGCGCGGGACAGGATGTGGACGTAGTGCTCACCACCCGCGAGGTAGACAGGCTTATCCGCGCGGAACATATCATCCCGCAGGATTTGAAGGAGGAGGAATTCGATACTCCGCTCGGCGTAGGTACGGGTGCGGCGGTCATTTTCGGCACGACGGGCGGCGTTATGGAAGCGGCGCTGCGCAGCGCGTATTTCCTCGTGACGGGCAAGAATCCCGATCCCGACGCTTTCTATGCCGTGCGCGGCATGGACGGCTGGAAGGAAGCTAAATTCGACGTGGCGGGCACGGAAATTTCCGTCGCGGTGGCGCACGGCTTGGGCAATACCCGCAAACTGATGGATGCGATAGAACGCGGCGAAGCGAAATACGATTTCGTCGAGATCATGGCTTGTCCGGGCGGTTGTGCGGGCGGCGGCGGGCAGCCTATCCACGAGGGCGCGGAGTTGGCGGCGGAACGCGGCGACAATTTGCGTAAATTGGATAAAGAGAGCGCTTTGAGATTCTCGCACGAAAATCCTTCCGTCGTCAAATGTTACGAAAACTATCTGCAAAAGCCGATGTCGCACCGTGCGCACGAACTTCTGCACACCGACCATAAGGCATGGCTGATGCCGGACGAACCGAAAGAATAATTCCCATACGATAAAAAAGAGAATCGGACTTTTGAAGTTCGGTTCTCTTTAGCTTTCAAGGCAAAAAGTAAAGGATAGAAAAGCGTTTCTTCAACGGACAAAACAGGAAAGGCGGTTTAAGAGGCGGGAACGTAAGGGTATTTAATGGTTTATGGACCATGCGACCGCCGACATGACGTTAAATGTCTATACGCACGTCATGGACGAATTTAAGAGAAAAGAAGCGGCAAAATACAAACTCTTTCCCGATTTTCGGATTTAAAATGGGACAAAGCTATTGAAAAAAATATTAAGTATGATATAATAAAAATAATAAATACAATTTGAGGAAAAATATATATGATTTTTATTAGTTATTCTCATGGTGAGCAGGAATTGGTTCAAGTTATAGCGTCGAGGCTTTCTGACATTTATGGAAAAGAAAAGATATTTTATGATGAATGGTCTATTCAACCTGGCGACGGGATTATTGATGAGATGAATAAGGGATTAAACAAGTGTAAATTCTTTTTTTATTTTGTATCAAAAAAGAGTGTAGAGAGTAAAATGGTTGCATTAGAATGGCAGAACGCTTTATTAAAATCCATGAGAGAAGATGTCAAATTTATACCAGTTAGAATTGAAAATTGTGTAGTTCCTCCCATATTGACTCAAACATTATATATTGATATTGTTACCTATGGCATAGAAGTAGGCATAAGACAAATGATAGATGTTATAGAGGGGAATAATACTTTTAAGAAGAGCGATTCGTCATTTAGTAATTTGTATTGTCTAATAGATAATATTTCTCCACAAGAAATGATTATTGAGATAAAAGCCAAATATTATTTAGAACCACTTGCAAAGTTTATTTTCTTTTTTAATAATGATATGGAAAAATTGCATTTTAAGCTTCTTGATGAAAATGAGTTTTCGGGAGGATTAAATAGAGCGGTAAAGTTTGATAGTTTTATTTCGGATTGCTATTTTATGGGCGGACCAACGCCTATTACCCCAGAGTATTCTTTTAAAGTCAAAGTATCTACGCAGGACTCCCAACCTTTATCTCTTAAAGGGGTTATGCATCAAGAAGGTAAACACAGTTTTAGAGGTGTTCCAATAAAGAAATGAGGATAACAAAAGGGTCGCGGCAGATTCGCCGCAACCCGTTATTTCTATGGCGCAGAGAAGAGGATTTGAACCTCCGGTAGGCTTCAGACCTACACACGATTTCCAACCTTTGAAATAGATTATGCGTGCTATAACAAAAATAAAGGGCATACCCTCGTAGGATATGTCCTTTGTTTTACAGTATAGAAAGATAATTAGAAGCGCCGTAAACTACATGCATAATCGTTATGGTTTCCGTTGCTTCGTTCACGGTGTAGAAAATCAAATAATTATCCACGACAAGCCGCCGATACTCACGCTTTAACGGGATTTCGGAAATATAGACTTCTCCGCATAAGGGAAACGTTTCTAACCGTTCAATCTGTTCTAATATCTTTGTATTTAGGTTTAAGGACGCAGAGGGAGCACATAAATCGATTGCGATATAGTTGAGTATTGAGGAAATATCTCTTTGCGCCTTAGGCGTTAAGTCAACGTAATAACTTTTCATGCTTTGTTCTTAACTCCGTTAAAAATTCCCTCGCGGAAATGGTAGGCGCGCCGCTGTTAAGTTCGTCCTCGGCTTCTTTGAGATTTTTGTATAAATCAAGTTGCGCCATTGAACGGGTATAAACTTCCATGCTCATAACGACCATATCGCCGTATCCGTTTTTCGTAACGAAAATAGGCTCGTTGGCGGCTCTGCATTTTTCGGAAATTTCGGAAGTGTTTTTCAAATCTCTGATCGGAATAATGTGTGCCATAAAATAATCCTCCTTTAAGTGTGGTATTATTATACCACACTTTTTATTATATGTCAAGAGGTTAGAAAAAATTTATTTTAATGAAAGCCTTTTGTATAGTCTGGTTTATTTAGTTACAATATTCGGAAATTCGTTTTTGTATGTATTCTTGATTGACTCCGTAATCAGTCCAAAAGGTTATAAGAGGTAAATTTGCGGCTTGACATATATCTTTTACTTTATAATCTCTTGCTATCAAATTATGTACCTGTTACTGTCGGTGCATCTTATTTTTTTAGCGGCTGTCCCATAGGTGGGGGTTCTGATACGTTTATATTTTATCTGTATGATGGTATTAATGGATTTGCTGATAAAGGTGAGGGTTTGAAAGTTGTTGCCAAGGTTAATTTTTTTGTGTTTAAAATAATCGTTTATACGGGCGCGACGGTTGATAATCTCGTTTTCAAACCTATGTTAAACGTTGGTGACGTAGCATACCCATATAGCCCGCCATATGATTTGATTTATAATCAAGGCTATCAAGAAGGCGAAAACGCGGGCCACGAAGCAGGCTATGACGAAGGATACAAAGACGCGTCCGACACACTCAATTTAGGCGTATTGTACGGCACGACTGTTTCAGGTAAATTCAGTTATACGAACGGACAGACGCTAACGCTCACGAACGGCAAACCCGATTTTAGCTATAACGGTTTGAATTTCAATAGCATTTGGGGAAAGTATTATCACTATAACAACGATACGGAAAACACGCTCGAAAACGTGGAAATGACTTTGAATTTTAAGACGCCGTTTCAATACGACGGCTTCCCGCTGTATTTCTTGGGCGATAGCGACGTAATGGCCGCGACATTTATTTCGACTGCTAATAAACGTTACAATGCTGATATTGAGAAATACAACGCTACGGCGATAGGCGAAGATTACGCATTAATCGGAATACGAGAGAAAGAGAAAGAGGACGGTATCGAGGTAAAAGCCCTGACAATCTATTTCGGTCGCGCGATGGATACACTTTATAACGCGAATGTACTTTCAAAATCGGGCGGATATTTGAACGGCTACGATAACGGATATAACGAGGGTTTTTCTAACGGACATACGGACGGAGTACTTGATGGCCGCAAGGAAGGCTTTGACAACGGATATAACGAGGGCTATTCAAAAGGTAAGACGGACGCATTCTCCCAGCTTTCTGATGAGCCGTTATCAAATTCCATTCGCGGCTTTGTATTTTCGCTGTTTGACGCGCCTGTGAGTTCGTTTCTTTCGGCGTTCAATCTTTCTTATGACGGTTTTGACATCGGCGCATTAGTGGCGTTTATCTTTACAGGAATAGTCGTGATTGCAGTAGTGAGGCTGCTGACATGAAAGGATTTTTTTTAACAGTGCTTGCGCTGCTGTTGAGTATAGCGTTTGTGCGTTTTGTGTACGGTCTGCAAGCGAATGAGAGCTCGTATTTTGTGCAGGTGATCCTAAATCTCCCGCCCGATATAAAGAGCGATTTTTCGGTAGTGATAGAGGCATTCGGTCGTATTTCGGACGCCTTCTCGAAGCTGGGTGACGTCATTGTTTCGGGCGGAAATATATTCGACGTTATCAAGACGTTTTTCAGGTCTATTGCGTCCGTGTTTAGTCTGCCGTTTGCGTTCTCGCAGTTTCTGTTGCTGGTTCTGAAAGATATAATAAAAGCGTTGCGTTCGTTGTTTGAGTTGCTGTTCGGTGAAGCGGTAGTGCCGATAAAGCCGTGAACGATTGATGTAAGGGTGAGAGGGGAGGTGCCAACGGCACCCCCCGCAAGAGCCCAACCCCTCGGGGGCTCTGCGGGGGCGCGGAGCGTCCCCGCATACTTGATTAACTGACATTTTTAAGTCATAGCAATATAACGACTTGTAACTATTACGAAAAAGCCCATATTAAACAGTTAGAAAATCTTTCAAACCCTTTTCATTAATAGCAGAAAAAAGTAGGATAACAGTAATGTTGTAGGGGTATGGGGATTGTCCCCATAAATAGCTGCTCATAAACCGAGGAAGTCAGCCCCCGAATAGAACGAGAGGAAAGAAGTATGAAAATATCGGATAAATTACAATTAGGATTTATCACGGCAGGAAATACAATCCGCATTACCTGCACAAACACCTATGTAAAGCCGAAAAATAAAACCCCGAAAATAAAAGTCAATTTGTTTGATACGGACGGAGTAAAAATAGAAAATCCCGAACATATGGAGCGTTCGTTACGTCGTGCGCGTGTTTCCGTTGTAGATTACGCCTTGACAAATCGCTTTGACTACTTCGGCACTATTACTTTTAATTCGAAATGGCATGACGTTTCAAATCCTCTCGCTTGTCGTGACGCTATATTAACGGCATTTAACAATTATCAAAAACGGAATAATTGTGAATTTAAGTATCTTCTTGTAGCGGAGTATGGAGAGAAAACGCAACGTTTACACTTTCATTTCCTGATAAGCGGCATAAATAAAGACGAGCTTTTTATTAACAAACACCATAAATTAGATTGGAGCTATACGGCAGAACGCTTCGGGCATACGCAAATCACACGCATAGGAAAGACTACGGCAGACCACGAGAATGTGGCAAGATATTGCTCAAAGTATATCACGAAAGGCAATATCCGCATTTCAAATCACCGTTATTTTTGCAGTAAGAGCCTTAAAAAACCCACAATCTCCCGCGAATATAGCCCCGCATTAACTGTGTTGGTATCTGATTGGCTGGAAGATAATATGCAGGAACCCTATGCGCATAATCGTATGTGTAAAGCGTACTCAATCCCGAAACGGAT
>NZ_CAUFYA010000088.1:0-5439 GCF_959596855.1 uncultured Butyricimonas sp. | reverse complement strand
GCTGACAAAATAGAAATCATCAGTTTTCCGCTATCTTTGGAACTGTCTATTCCGTCCTCAACACATATTAGATTAACTCCGTAGTCTTGCATTTTTTGAAGTGAAGAAAGGACGTCGGCTGCATTTCTACCAAAACGGGAAAGTTTGAATACTAAAACGAAAGATACTCCGTCAATATTGTTTTCTATATCTTCCAACATTTGTACAAATTCAGGACGTCCGTTTATGCTTTTTCCTGATTTACCTTCGTCGCTGTACTCTCTAACAATCGTCCAGTTTTGATATTCCGCATACTTTATCAATTTTTCTTTTTGAGCGTCCAAGCTATATCCGTCAACCTGCATACTCGTAGATACTCTGGTATAAATGTAACACTTTGTCCTTTTATTCATCAACTTCACTCCTTTTTATCGTTTGGCTTTTTTTCGGCGGGCTCTACTTTCTCCGCATATTTTTCTATAAGTTTTGCCAGTACATTGACAAATCTTTCTATTTCTACATACTCGATTTTCTCACGAATATATATACCTTCACTGATTTTTCTCTTTTTTATTCTGTGCACTAATACCTCCTTATTTTTCGATTAACTAATTTAGTATCAGCGCACTTTTTATCGCTAATACTATTATAGCATATTTATTATAAAAAATCAAACTATTGTGGCGACTTTTGCTTGACTTTTCCGCAACTTTTTTGTAAACTACTCTTAGGTGATGAAAATGAGCGATTTTTCGATAAGAGAACATATTAAAATTTTTTTGAATCAATGGCAAAAGGATAATGCCGTAAGCGACCACGCTTTTGCAAATGCCGTAGGCGTTAGCTCCGCGTCCGTTCGCAGGTGGAAACTTGGTAAATGTATTCCCGATATAGATTTACTTCCAAAAGTATGTGATTTTATGAACGTATCAATTTTGGATTTTATGGGATTAAACGAGACAACTTGTTTATCCCAAAAGCAGATACAGATATTGACAAAATATAAAAATGATAAAGCATTTCATAACCTTATTGACAAATATATATCCGATACTGAATTTCAATCCGCACTTGATACCTTTATTAAACTTATGAAATAAAGCGTCTTTCCCAAAAAATTTGGAAAGGACGCTTTTCCTTTTCTATCAAACTAAATCAATTTTGCCCCTCTCCTTTATAATCCTAAAATTTGCATTATGATTGTAGCGGCGTTTACGTACCACCGTTCATCTTCGGTATAGTCAAGATCGGTGTCTTGCGTACTATCCCTTTTGTAGTTGATTTTATACAAGAAATTGTGCGTTATCAGTTCGCCTTCCAGATTTTGAATAGTTCTACGGCAAGGAATATCTTTTTCCTTGAAACAATAAACGATAAAACATAAAATTTCCAATCGCTCTTTTCTGTTTAATTCGTAAGAATCAACAATTTTTACGGATTCATTATCGAATATAATTTTCGTATTTTTGCCCGACGTATGTTTATATGTAATCTCGTTTTTTTGTTGTATCGTAAGTTCTAAAACCTTGCTTGTCCGTTCCGTTTATCATAACGATATTTACGATAAAATTCACAAGAGAAAAACAAACGATAAGCACAATTCCTATGTTGATAAAAATTCTTTTGTTTGCGGCTTATACCTATTCCATTTCACAATTAGGCTTCTTGGTGTAAGTGCCTATATTTGATATTAGCGGATTGATTTTTGCGATATACAGCGAAAAGCCGTCTATACTCCTTGCACTTCGTTCTATCAAAAGTTCTTCGGGCAGCTTGTCTATGCTGTTGAAGTCTAATTTTTGTTTGCCTTCTTCGTCCGTAACGACGTGATTTTTTATAATTTCTTCGGCGTTGTCGCCTGTTATAGTAAGTCTGTTTTTTACCCAATTCGGCAATGTCTCCCTCCTACATTTCGCTTTGCTTAGAACGAATATCAACGAGCGTTACGTATTCATTGATGATTTTTAATGCGTCCTCATAACTTTCGGAATGATTAACTCTATCCCAAAGCTCGTTATAATCGTTTATCCGTTGTTGCTTTTGAAGTACGCTTCGGACTTGACCGAGAATAGCAAAAATATTTCCGCTTTGTCCTCTGGAATCGTACTTTACCTGTTGTTTCTTTCTGTTCGTCATATTTACTCCATTTCCTGTTGTCTTATTTGTTCCTGAAGCAATCTTTCCACTTCTTCCTCTTTGGCGTTTTCGGCTACGTCGTAAACCTCGCCACAGTTACAAGAAATAAGCTGACGTCCGCAAACGGGACAGCGTTCAATATCGCAACCGGGTAAATGTTGTTCACCGAATTTAACTCCGCAATCTCCGCATACTGCGTTCTGTTCGCCGGCGTACCAATCGCCCGTATCGCCCATTTTTACGGGATTATATAATTTTCCGTTTATAAGTAATTTTCCCAATATATCACTCCATTTCGTTGTTTTTATTTTTGCCTTCGCCTTGCAATCTGTCAAACAGATATACACAGCCGATAGGACTTTGATTTTTGAAATAACGTAAAGCCGTTTCGTAATCCTCGCCGTCGTCGTAAAGCATTGTCTTTGTCGTTTCCGCTTCGGCGGTTTGAATAGTACACCCGAACGACTTAAAATCCCCTTTGAAGAAAAACATATACGTAGATAGTCCTATTACGTTTTCCTTGTCAAAGTATCTTTGTATTTCCTTGAACTCTGCGAAGTCGTGAAGTTCGCCGAGTCTTTTTGCGTTAGTAAGATATTCGTAAACTTCTTCGGCGTCGTACTGCGTCAAAATGCTTTGCAAATATCCTATTGCCTGTTCCTTCGGCAAGGTAAGTATTTCATCTGTAAAATCGTTAAGGTTAGGCGTTAGATCGTCGTATAGTTCCTTTACTCTGTGTTCTGCATATTCGCCTTGCTTTTCTTGCGGCTCAACGATAATTTTTATTCCGTCGTATTCATACACGTTATCGTAATTCGGGATAGGTCTTTCGTGGCGCGTAAAGAAGATAGGATAATCCGCTTTTAATTTCTTGTATAATTCTTCTTTTACGATATCCTCTTGTTTGACTTCCCGATTTTCGCAATCTTCGCACGTCTTTTTATAGCGCACACGGCTCATGGTCTTTTTATCAATCATGTTATATCCGATGTCGTTCTGTTTGATGCTGTTGTGCAACGTAACGGGAATATACACCAACCCGAAACTGATACTGCCCTTATAACTGTATGCCATGATAACAGTATGGGCAGAAATAAAAATAAAAAAGCGACTATTGTTGAATAGCCGCCTTTTTTATAATATAGTCAGATAACTTCAAAATATCGCAAAGTATCTTTTATCGCAATTACCATTTTTTCAGTCGGATGCGCTCTCGGTCTTTTTAATTCTTCTACCGCATTAGGGGCATCGTACATCGGCAAACCCAAATCGCGTTTCACTTCCGCAATATATGCTGTGTGAACCTTGAAGCCGTAATTCTTTTCGATATGATCCTGTATCATTTTGTAGGTTACTTTCTCTTTGGGCTTACGGGCTTCTGCGCGTTCCTTTATCTTTTTTAAGGATACCTTTCCTTCATCTTCGCCAAATTCAATTTCTACGTCGATATGACTTGTAGATTTTTTGGAAAGCATTACCAACGTCTCGACGTGCTTGGTCTGAGGGAACATATCGAAAGGCTGAATCCACTCTATCGTGTAAAATCCGTTTAAACCCGCTTCATTTTCGATCTGCGGCGTTTTTTCCTCTTTCTCGGATAAGGTATCGAGCGACGAACATTCGTTTGTTTTAGACGCGTTTAAAGCCGCGTACTCGGAATTCTTGATCAGCTCGCCGTCCTTTTCGACGAGGCTGCCCGTCAAAAGGCCGAGATCACGCGCCAAAGTAGCGGGGTTGCAGCTGATGATCGCAATTTTGGAAATTCCCGATTCTAAAATCGCCCTGACGACGATGCGCGCGATTCCCGCCCGCGGCGGATCGAGAATCAAACGAATCTCCTCCCCCTGCTCTTTTTCCAAAACGCCCTGCAACTTTTCCTCCACGTATCCGCAGATATTCGTCATATTGGAAAGTCCGTTTTTTTCTTTGAGGGCGTCGGCGCATTTCACCGCCTCCGCCTCTAATTCGATGCCATAGGCGCGCTTGCAGGATTTCGCCAGCATCGCCGTCAGAAGCCCGCCGCCCGAGTAGGCGTCCACAACCACTTCGTCCCCCGTGGAAACGACGGCTTTCAGCGCCGCTTCGTACAGTTTCGCCCGCACGTTCTCGTTCACCTGTAAAAAGGTGACGGGTCCCGCCTCGTAACGGATTCCCTGCTCTTCCGCCTCGAAATATCCCGGTCCGTGTTCGAGAATGAACTGTTCCCCGAATACGACGTTCGTATCCTTCGCGTTGATATTCAGATAAAAGGTGAACGTCCTGAAAACGGTATACAAAAGTTCGATGAGATATTGAAGGTTCGGCAAATTTTCGGTGACGGACACGAGCGTGACGATGAATTTTCCGCCGATCTCCCGCACGACGATATGCCTTAAACTTCCCGTGCCCGCTTCCTCGTCGTATCCCTTCACCGCGCATTCCTTCATATAGCGATGGAGCACGGCGATGAGCTTTTCCGCCCATTCGGGATGAATGACGCAGGTGGAAACGGGAATGATCCTATGGCTTCGTTCCGCGTAAAATCCGATGACGTTATTGCCCTCTTTATCCACTCCGACGGGCATTTGCAATTTGTTGCGATAGCCGTAGGGCAGATCGCTCTTGATTGCGGCAGGGACGCAAAGGCGAATCCCCGCGATCTTGCGCAGGGCGTCCTTGACGACGTTCCCTTTAAAGCGCAGCTGGGAACGATAGGCGAGATGTTGCAGCTGACATCCCCCGCAGCGGGTGAAGACGGGGCACTTTTCGCGCACCCGTTCCTCCGCGGGCGTGAGCACTTCCTCGATTTTTCCGTACCCGATTTTGTCCTTGACTTTGAGCACGCGAAATCTGATTTTTTCGCCCGGCAAACAATAAGGCACGAAAAAAGTGACTCCTTCGTGCCTGACAATCCCTTCGCCGTTACTGCCCAATGCGTCCGTTACGGCACAAATCATTTGATTTTTTTCCGGCATAAATCCTCTTTTCCGACCTCCTCATTATTTTGCTTGCGTCCGCGGCGCTCTCCCCGAAACGATTTTCTCCCTTCTGCCGCGGACTTTCCCCTTTTATATATCGGCGCTTTTCTCTCCCCCGCCTTTGAACGCCGAGAAAGAATGCTTTTTTGAATGCCAACGCCTTTTTACGGAAATTTTTAGTGCTTTCCGCCTTACCGAACGACGCGGGCATTTTCCCAAACTCCGCTCCCTGCGCGAAAATTTACTGCCCTTTTCGACGTTTGCGACAGGCGCTCTTTTAAAGCTCTTTTGCCGCTTTGCAGGGGATAAAAAATCACTTTTTTATAATCCTTTGCACCAAGCTGTTGACGGCGACCTGACACTTGGA
>NZ_CAUFYA010000087.1:0-5784 GCF_959596855.1 uncultured Butyricimonas sp. | reverse complement strand
GTTAGCGGAACGGGGATTTTGCAAAGGCATTATCTTTGATTTGAATGTACAATTTGCCACGACCCAAAAACCGGGCGACCGTTCCCGTTTTCCCGTCGTGTCGTTGGTTCCCAATGAGAGTGCCGACAATGTTTTGAAAGTACGCAAGGCGTGGGAGCCGATAAAACAGTTGGAAAGTGAATAATTTTATTTATATTTGCAACTATAAAACAAACGACTACCACCGTTTGAAAGATATTGCTAATTTATTTAGCGTAAAGCCCGTTTCCCGGTGTGTGGTAGCCCGGATTGCGGGCTTTCTATTTTTAATTATGGATTTTATAATTAAAAAGAAGTGGATTAACGAATTACATTTGAAAGGTAACAAGTTAATGATTTACGCAATGATACATGAATATTGCGTAAAATATGGCGAATACTCAAAGGGCATTATGTATTTATCCGAAAATTTAGGGATAAATAAAAGTACTGTTATTGATTGCCTTAAATGGTTATGCGAAAAAGGATTATTAATAAAATCAGTTCAGCCCGTAGCAGAACCGGATGTTTATAAAATATCAATATTATGAAATACACGATATTAATAAACCAATATGCCGCCGTTAATAGCGGTTTAGATTTAGATTTAATAGATTTGGCGATTTTTGATTTTATAAAAGATTTCGCCAATTGTGCAAGTTGCGTTAAGATGCACACCCCGGAGGGAATATATTTTTGGATTTCCCACAAGTTAATATTGGAAGCAATGCCGTTATTGAATATAAAGACAAGTCAAGGCATGATAAAGCGTATTGATAATTTGATTAAAGCCGGAATTTTACAAAAACATCCTAATTGCGAATTGTATAACAAAACTCTGTATTGTTTTGGTGAAAATTACGAGTTACTAACATTTACCGAAAAGGCAGCAAGGATATTAACCGGAGTTGATACCCCTAAACAAAAGTTGATGCCCCCCATAAACGAAAGTTTAGGGGTACCCATAAACGAAAGTTTAGGGTATAATAGTAATAATATAGATAATACAATAAATGATAATGAGAATACCCCCAACAACAATGTTGTCGGGGAATTATTCCCGGAAGAACAAAAGGTTGAGGAACCAAAGGAGAAAAAAACGTTATTCCGTAATTCCGACGTTTACAAAATGGTTAAATTTGAAAACGGCGTTGGCGTGGATTATTCAGAGTTTGAAAGTAAGTTTGCGACACCGGAATTTGAAAAGGTCGATTTGGTTTATTACTTTCATTCGGTTAGCGATTGGAGCGACCAAAAGAATATGAAGCGCACTAAAAACGGTTGGTTGGCGACCGTCCGCAATTTCATACGGGGGGACGTCGAAAAGAAAAAGTTGCATTTGAAACCCGAATACAAAGCCCCAACGCAAAGATTGAACGTTGCCGGGGCTATTGAGTATTTGAAAGATGATTATTAACATGGAAGCATTACCCGAAAAGACAAACAGATTGCCACAAACGTTGCCCGAAAAACGACAATCCGCCGCCGTTTTGCTTTATAGCGGAACGGCAAAAGCAATTGACGTTCGCCGGGCGATGGTTGAGTTACCGGAGGTTGCCAAAGCATTAACCCCGGTCGAAAAATATATTTTCGTGGCGTCCACAAAAAAACAGATTGCCGAGATTGACGACGAAACGTTGATTGCCAAAACCGGGCAAATGTTCCGGTTTATCGCAATGGACGTGGGGTTTATCATTCCCACGGAAAACCGGAACGATTGGACGTATATTTGTACCCGGTTGTTGGATTTGCTCAAACGCTATTATTCGCAATTAACATTATCCGAGGTTAAATTAGCGTTTGAATTGCTGATTACCGGGGAATTAGACGACTATTTGCCAAAGGATAGGGACGGCAACGCCGAACGGAAACATTACCAACAATTTAACGCCGATTATTTCGCAAAAGTATTGAACGCATATTGCCGGAAACAAAACGGGGTTATACATAAAGCGTATAAGGCATTGCCGGAGCCGAAAAAGGAATTGACGCCGGAGGAAAAACGGTATTATCACAACCAAACCGTCGCCCGATGTAGGAAGGTATTTTTGCAATACAAATATACCGGGCGGTTTGTGTTGGGGATTACTGACGGAATGTTAATTTATGATTGGTTGCGAAAGTTGGGTTTTGCCAATGAGGTTGCCGGAACCGAAGACGACCGCAAACAAGCATTTGCCCGATATATGCAACGTGTCGCCCGTGGGTTCGTCAACAAGTACGAGGCGTACCACGTCCAACGTAAGGGAACCGACGCCCCGGAGTTGGATTTTACGGCGTATGAGATAGCGAGGGACAAAGAGATTGCCCGGACGTTTGACCGAATGATTGCCGACGAATTACAGATTGATAACTATTTAGATTTTTGGAAATGAACAAAATAACGATTGATTGTATTATTGGGATTGACCCCGGAAAAAACGGGGGGATTGCCGTTTGGCGTCCGAACCATAAAACCGAGGTAATAAAAATGCCGGGCGACCTTATGGAGTTGCGGCAATGGTTTGATTATATGAAAAGTATTTGCCGCCCGTTGGTATTCGTCGAAAAGGTTCAATTGCGCCCGGACGACGTGAACGACAACCCCGGTAAGGCGTTCCGGGTTCAAAAACTGTTATCCGAGTTCGAGAAACTGAAAACGATAATTGCCATGTGCGACGTACCGTTTGTTTTGGTACACCCCCAAAAATGGCAAAATGAATTGAAATTGCGGGTTAAGGGAGAGGAAAAGCCGGAGCGCAAAAAGCGATACCAACGAGCCGCCGCCGATTATTACCCCGATGTTAAGGCGACGTTGTGGAACGCCGACGCCCTTATGATAATGCACTTTGGACGGTACATTTTGCACAACAACCCCCGTTGGGTTTTGGAGAATTTGCCCGCCCCGATGCACGACCGTTTATTTTAAGCCCCGTATTTCGATTATTTTGTTTGAATGGGTAAAAGATGGCAGACGAAAACAAAAGCCCGCAAATCGAAAATCCGGCGAAAATAACGTTGGAAGAATTGGCCTACATGGTTAAACAGATGCGCCACAACCAACGGAGGTGCGAACGGAACCCAACGCCGGAAAAGATTGCAACCCGGACGGCATGGGAACAAAAAGTTGACGGCGTTATTGCCGTCTTAACAGATACGCAAATGAAATTATTTTGATTTTATCCCGGTACGACTTGCGCCGTATCGGGATTTTTTGCCCTAACACGAAAATAAAAATAAAAAATTTTGGTAATTAAAATATTTCCCGTATTTTTGTGGCATGAAATAACAACGACCGGGCGTTTTCCCGGTAATGCTAAAAAAATAAAAGCAATGAGAGCGAAAACAACAATCAGCGATTTCCGGTATGAGTTTGACGGGTACGGACATTACAAAGTAACTTACACGTCGCCCGTTACGGGTAAAAGTTGGACGGCAAAAACAAATGATATGCCGTTAATTGATGCGACAAAGAACGCCGACGACCCCAAACGTTGCGATTTGGAAACCCTTAAACGAGTTTGCAAAAATGGATAAGGACGAATTGGGAGCCGTTCGCCATGCAATGACGGCAAAAGAGTTGGACGACCTGTATAAGCGTTTGGAAAACTTTATTGCCGATTGCACCCGGTCGGAGGTTGACGCCAACCGGGATGCGCTTAACAAGGTGCAAAGCATGATACACCAAAGAATGATATTAACAAACAAATAAGTAGTAACCGCCGGGGGCAACCCCGGCATAAAAAGAGCGATAAAATGATTATCAAAAAATTAGAGTTGTCGAATTTCCAAGTAATTAAGGAGTTCAACGCAGATTTTGAGGGTAATGTATATTTCATTACCGGGGACAATGAGTTAGGAAAATCCACGCTATTAAAGGCAATCGGGGCGTTGTTGACCGGGAACCGGGACGCCGTGTTGCGTAATGGCGAGGACAAAGGGTTTGCCAAAATGGTTGTCGGAGACGACGGCGAGGAATACGACGTTGAATTGCGGTTTACCAAAGCCAACCCCCGTGGTACGTTATCAATCAAACAGAAAACAACCGGGATGCGGTCGGATAACGTAAGTATGTTGCAAAAGGTTTTCGGATATACGGATTTTGACGCCGTGGAGTTTTCCCGGTGGTCTGAAACCGCCGAGGGTCGCCGAAAGCAAGTGCAATACGTCCGGGCATTGTTGCCGGAGAATGTGCAAAAACGTATTGCCGAGATTGACGCCGAGGTTATGACCGTTAAGGAGAAAAGAAAGGACGCCAACGCCGAGGTCAAGACGTACACGACCATTTGCGCCGCCGCCGAAAAGCAGTTGAAACCGGGCGACGTCAAAACGTATGCCGAGAAAATCGACATTGCCGATTTAATGGAGGAACAAAACGAGAACGCCCGGTTGATTGAGAAAGCGAAAACCGTGCGTACCGCATTGCAAACCCGGACGGAACAATTGGAGGCAATCCCCGGTCGTATCAAAGCCGCCGAGGAAACCAAGAATACAGAGATTGACGCCGCAATAAAGTATGAGGCGGAAGCCCAAGCCGAATACGACCGGATTGTTGCCGAGGCAAAAAAGGCATTGGAAGCGGCAAAGAAAAAGAGCAAAGCCGATGCGAAAGCCGCCGCCGACAAATACGACGAAACATTGGCGCAAATCCAAACGGATAAAGCCGATTACGAAACCCGCAAGAACAACGCCGCCGCATGGTTGGCAAAGTACGAGGAAAACAACCCGGAGAATTTGGATACAGCCGAACGCCTCAAACAAGCCGAGGAACACAACAAAATCAATGCGTTGGTTGTGGACTATCTGACGAAGAAAAAGCAAAAGGACGCCGCCGAAAAGGTCGCCCAAACCCACGAAAAAAAGTTGTCGGATTTGCTCAAAGAGCGGGAAACCCTTATTGCGAAATCGGAATTGCCGATTGCCGGGTTGACGTTCACGGACGACGGGTTGGAGTTAAACGGTGTGCCGTTTGTCGCCGGGAAAGTGTCGGATAGTCAGATAATGGAGGTTGCCGCAAAATTGATTATCGCAAGCAATCCGACCGTTAAGGTATTCCGCATTGCGAGGGGCGAAAGTTTGGGCGCAAAACGTCTGCAATCCCTTATCGAATTAGCCCGGAAAGAAGGGTATCAAGGATTTATAGAGGAAGTCAAGCGAGGACAGGACGATTTAATTATTGAGGAATACAGCGAAACCGAGTAATTAACCGGGGCGTCGGTTCCCCGGCGTCCCTTAAACAAAACAATATGGAAGTTAAAGAAATGACAATTGCGGACGTGTTGAAAATGCCGTTGTTTTTTGAGAACGTGAAACGCCAATTAACGAGCCTTTGGAACGACCGGGAGAAAGCCCGTAAGGATGCGACCCGGAATAATACGAGGTTGCGGGCGCACGTTATCGACCGTATGCACAATACCGGGCATTGGGAACCGGGAAATTTCGTTATTCTTTTCGCAAAAGTTTTGGATAAGGTCGCAACCGGGTATTCGTCGAGCGAACGGGCGTTTATCCGTGCGGTTGGAATGACAGCGTTTAATATCACAATGCAAAAGTTAATCGACGATGAGAAAGCGAGAAATAACGGCAACGGGGACGATAAATAATCACGGCGGATTGGCAATGTACATGGGCGAATTAAACGAATTTTTCAAGGGTTGGAAAGGTTCCCGGATAATTGCCCGGTTCATTGTTGCGTCGCCCGGTTCGTCCGAGGCTTTGAAAGGCTATTATTTCAACTATGTTGTACCCACGTTCCGACACGCCATTTGGGAGGCGGGCGAACGTCTT
>NZ_CAUFYA010000086.1:0-7262 GCF_959596855.1 uncultured Butyricimonas sp. | reverse complement strand
AAGGCACGGGAAGTCAGCGCCAGCGTTTTCGCCTGCTCGGTCATAGCCTCAACAATCTTCGGGTGGCTATGTCCTTGATTCACGGCAGAATAAGCCGAAAGGAAATCAAAATAACGTTTCCCGTTGACATCCCACACGTAGATTCCTTCTCCTTTTTCCAACACCACGGGTAGCGGGTGATAATTGTGGGCGCCATATTTCGCCTCACGATCCATGTACTCTTGTTCGGTCATTTTTTTCATAATATCATTTTAGTTAGGTTCGACGTTTTCACGTAACGAGCCCAATTTCACGAAAAAAAACCAAAAAAACAATGACAAACAATTGAAAATTGAAAATTGAAAGTTGAAAATTACAATTACTGCTTATTATCAGATGATTGCGAAGACTTCTTTTTCCGTTTAAAAATAGCCGTGTACTTGCGGAAGAGTTCCCGGAAGGTATCAAAGGCTTCCTGATAGGAAACACCGACACCCTGCACGGTCTCCGTGGCGTTATACGTGATCTTTTCGTTCGTGTGGGAATAAGCCTTCAGCTTCAACGTTCCCTGCTGGTTCAGCTTCACGTCCACGTCAAAGTCACCCGTGATAGAGGTATTCGAGTTCGTTTTCGACCCTTCCACCATATTGCCGTTGGCGGAAATGGTCACGCGGTTGTTCCATATCTGGGTAGACAATGCCAACTCGAACTCGTTCGTCGTTACTTGGTCACCCGGGCGGTACGAGAAACCGATATCCAGATTATTGCTGATCTGCGACAACCAACGGGACACTTGATTCGACAGCAACTCGCTCGCCGTCGTTACCCCCATCTGGTAGCCCGTGTTGCGCTCCTCCTGCTCCGCATCCTTATCCAAATAATCGGGCGTGTAGAACTTGTTCAACAACAAAAGCGAGAACATTTGTTTGTTTACCTCGTCCTGACTGGAGAAAAGACTCTGCATCAAACTCCGCATCTGCACGTCGAGGGAGGGGAAATTAATCCCGAATTGCACGTTCGGGTTCATCAGATTGTCCCCCAGCTTCAACACGCATTCCACGGGAACTTTCGTGTTCTTGTCCATTGTCGTGTTCGTCCCCGCCAACAAATCACTCAGAGAAGTACGCAGGTTATAAATCGCGTTCACGTCAATCGTGGCGTCGTAAGGCGAACCGTTCCATTTGATACTTCCGCCGGGAGTCAACACGAACTTCTTGTTTATCAAGTTACTCAACGTGAAAAGATAATCTCCTTTCGCGATCTTGTACTCCCCGAACAAATCCAACTCGTTGTCCTTACCCAAGGTAAAGCGCAGATTACCGCTTCCCACGGTTTTCAGTATATCCCCGATCGTGGGGTCGAATATAATCTGCACCTCCAGATTGTCGTTCACCTCGATATTCGCGTTCAAGTCGAAATCGGATATCAGGGAAGACCGTTCCTCGAGCATCGCGGACTGTTCGCCGGGTTGACGGTTATTTATAAACCGCAGGATACTGCCGTCCTCCTCCGTCAAGGCGGAAGTCAAGGGTATATACAGCACGGAATGGGGTTCCGGCTTCAAATTGACAGACAACGCGGAATTACCCGACAGATTATTCATCCGGGTTTGTCCCGTGATATACAACTGCCCGTAAAACGTCTCGCCTTGGGATTGCTTCGTGTTCAACACGCGGAAATTATTAAACTTCAAGTTTACATCATACTTGTTCTGTTGCAAATCGTAGAACCCGGAACAGACGGACGCCCGCCCCTTGGCATCGTATATTTTGAAATCATCAAGCACGATCCGATTATCCTTCACCGGGATACGGTCATGAATCATAAACGGCGTGTTCAGCATACTCAAGGTCAAAGCCACCGAGTCCATGGCCAGAAAACCGTTGATCGCCGCCGTCCGGCTCGTCCCTTTCATTTCCAACTCGCCGGACAATGTACCCTCCCCGCTTTTCAACATATCCGGGAAATAACGGGTCAGGTAATTCACGTCTATTCCCGAAAGCACGAGATTCAGGTTCAGGCTGTCCGTGGACGGTTTATAATAACCGAACACGCTGAACGGCGCCTCATCGTTCTTCATCTGGTTGATCACGCTGACCTGCAAGGCACTGTTCGCCGCATCCCACTGGGACATCAGGTTCAACGTCCCCAAAGTATCCCGGTTAAGCCCCCAGCGGTCGATCTCCATATTCGCGTAAATAAGACGGTCGTTGTACGCGTCCTGTATCGTGGCTTTCCCGTTTACCAACCCGAAAAGCTTCACTTTATTATCAAAAAGAATATTATTGAACTCCGCCAGATTGAAATTATGGAACGCCATGGAGAGGGTATCCCGCTTGTTCCCGCTCACCCGTCCCCGCAGGGAAAAACTTTGCTCTCCCCGGCTGATCTTGAAATTATTCACGAAAATATCATCTCCCTCCTTCAATATCATGGAACGTCCCACCTGCCACACGCTATCCGCCATCACGATCGTGCTGGGCTGGATAAGCACCTGTGTCATGTGCCTGCCCCTGTAATTCAACAACCGGAGATTGGCGACCAGCGAGCCGCAATACGTCTCTTTCTCCCAGTTACTCCACGTCAGACGGTTCGTGACATTGTTCGTGTACACGTTCATCGTGTTGCGCACGTTATACAGTTTCCCGAAATTCAAGTATTTCAACTCGTCGGCAGCACAGGTACAGATCAAGTTGGTACCGTTACCCGTTACTTTCACTCTCGCATCCCGCGTCTTCAAATCCCCGAAAGAGATTGTATCCGCTTCCAGTAACAAGTTCGTCCGCCGGTCGGCATAACTGTATTCACATGATAAATTGACACCGCTCGAAAGTTTCAATCGCGGGTAAGCGACCCGCAGCAAAGGATTGACATTCTTCAACCGCACTTCGGCAATCAGATTGGTTCCTTCCGGCAATGGTTTATCCACCGCGTAGCGGTAAGCGGGCAAATAGGTCATGACAAAACTATTCCACAAATCCGACAATTCCAGCGAATGGAAAAATCCCTCCATGGTGACATCCCCCACTTCCGATTGCAGGTTCGAGTAACTGTATTCTCCCAGCACGGTATTCGTCAATCTCACCGAATCCGTCGTGAACACCCCCCTCGTGTTCTCGTATTTCAAACGGGGTATGATTGCCTCGAACCAATTGTTGTCCTCTTGCATCTTCAGGTTCCCCGAGAAATCAAATTCAAACGATTCCTTTTCCCCGCAAACGGACGGTCCCCATGAATCCCATTGCCGGACATTCACGTACCCCCGCGCGTCCGCGATTTGAAGAGAATCCCCCATGACATAATTCAATTCGAAATCAGCTTGCAAACTATCGTTCTTCACGGACGACAGCAAATACAGGCGATCGTTTTCCGTCCCCACCGAGAGGCGTACCCCCCGTAGCCGACCGTCGTACACGTCGAGGTATCCTAACGCACTCGACATCCCGAAACGAGAGGTGGAGTCACCCAGTACCCCGTTAAAGTTCGCGAACAGCGAACCGTTCTTCAAGAAAGACTGCCCCGTCAGAAAACCGAAATTCACCCGGAACAGGTTAGCCCGTCCCCCGTAACGATAATCCCCCGCGCTATCCAAAACATAGTTGAACACGAGAGAACCTTCCATTCCCGGGGTAACGCTTTTCGCGTCCACGACAAAATCCTCGATCTTCCCCTTGAAAGTACCGTCAAAAGTGAAATAATCATATTTATGCAGCATTTCCGGTATCTTCACGTAACGGCTTTCCAGCCACGGCATATAAATAGCTTCCAGTTCGGGCGGCGAAATCCGCATATCGGTAAATTCGATAGTGAAGTCCGTATCGAAAAAACGGGGCAACCCCTTGGAAACAAATGAACCGTGGAACACACTTTTCTCTCCCAGGTACACTTCCAGATTCTCGCCCTGCAAATTACTTATCGTGTTGAAAACCACGCCGCTCCCGTACAACACATTGTTCATTCCCAGCAACTTGCCGTTAAAATAAGCTATATCATCGAAATGTACCCTTGAAGAGGTGAACACGTATCGTTGTTGCATCTTCGTGGTAAAATTACGCCAGTACTCCTGATCCGGAACCCAATTATACTCCAACGTATCCAGATGAGCCTCGCTCCGTTCGGTCTGAATCAAGGTATTCGTGACCAATAGGTTATTATTCGTCGCGACAACCCTTCCCCCCATATTAATCACCTCGAACCCGGATTTCTCCCTGAAACTCAAACCGGCAACTATGGCCTCGTAACGTCCCTCCTTCGAGAACCTGATTCCGGAAATCATCACGTTTAAATCCCGACAATCGACATCCGTCCAGTTAATCCCGTAGTCCACGGGTTCATAATCGTTCTCTATATACCGGAAACGACTGTTGAACAACGATATCCGGGTCAGGTTCACTTTCCACCCCAAGGGAGAGGCGGGCACCGTGTCCGTCATCGAGGCGGAAAGGGAATTGATCAACTCCTCCACGTTCGTGACGCTCTCCCCCCCGTCTTTCTTGCGTTCGATCCACAAGTTAAACACGGCATTGTCGAAAGTCGCCTCCGTGATCGTGAATTTCCGTTTCACGAAACTCACCGAATCCACCCGCATCACGAGCCGCTCGCAAAACATCAGCGTATCCTGACGGCAGTCTTTCACGAACACGTCACTCAGTATCAATGATTCTATCGGGCGAAATTCCACCCTCCCAATCGTGATCGTCGTTCCCGTCCGATCCTCCAAAATACGGGTAAAATAATCCACCAACTTCGTCTGAACGTACGGAGTCATCAAGGCAAAATAGGCCGCGAATGCCAAAAGCACAAGCACCATTACACACCGGGACAATATGGAGATTATTTTTTTTATACTTTCACCATTTAGTTTGCTTGCAAATTTAGTAATATTGCAGGAATATTTCTAATTGAAAATTGAAAATTGAGAATTGAAAATGAATAGAGTTTGTAAAGTCTATAAAGTCCATAAGGTCCATAAAGTCCATAGAGTCCTTCGGACAGTATTTAACGGCAGCATAAGCTGCCGTGGACAAAGCGCCCCGCAGGGGTCCATGGACTTTATAGACCTTATGGACTTTACGGACCTTATAGACTCAAATCGCCAGCCCGCACAGCTGACAATCTAAAATCTAAAATCATTAAATCTAAAATATACCATGGGCGTTGTTATTCTAGGAATTGAATCATCTTGCGACGATACCTCGGCCGCAATACTAAAAGACGGGGTGGTACTCTCTAATGTCATTGCCAGTCAAAAAGTACACGAGGCTTACGGGGGAGTCGTTCCCGAACTGGCATCGAGAGCGCATCAACAAAATATTATCCCGGTCGTGGCGCAGGCCTTGAAAGTCGCAGGCGTCAATGCAGACGAAATCAATGCCGTCGCTTTCACCCGCGGACCGGGACTGCTGGGCTCTCTCCTTGTGGGAACTTCCTTCGCCAAGGGATTCGCTATCGCGAAACAAATTCCCATGATCGAGGTCAACCACTTGCAGGCACACATCCTCGCCAATTTCATCAAAGAACCGGGAGTGGAAGCTCGCCACCCGAAATTCCCGTTCCTGACGCTACTCGTGTCGGGCGGTAATTCCCAGATCATCGTGGTTCGCGACTATCTGGACATGGAAGTCATCGGGCAAACAATCGACGACGCCGCCGGCGAAGCCTACGACAAATGCGCCAAAGTCATGGGATTGTCCTATCCCGGGGGACCCGTGATCGACCGTCTGGCGAAAGAAGGGAACCCAGACCGTTTCACGTTCAACAAACCCAATATCCCGGGACTGGATTACAGCTTCAGCGGGTTGAAAACCTCGTTCCTGTACTTCATCCGAGACGAACTCAAAAACGATCCGGACTTCATCCAACATAACCTGAACGACCTTTGTGCCTCTTTACAGAAAACGATCGTCGATATACTCATGGCCAAACTTAAAAAGGCCGCCAAACAAACCGGAATAAAACAAATCGCCATCGGTGGCGGTGTGTCGGCAAACTCCGGGTTGCAAAAAGCCGTGTACGACGAGGGAACCCGCGCGGGCTGGGACGTATTTATCCCCCGCCTCGGCTTCTCGCTCGACAACGCCGGCATGGTCGCCGTCACCGGGTACTACAAATACCTCGCTTCGCAATTCATCGGATTGGACGCACCTGCTGACGCAAGGATGAGCTTGAACAATGGAAAATTGAAAGTTGAAAATGAAAAGATTCCCGAAGAATATTCCAGCTCCTCCTCTGTTTATAGAGGAAACCGGCGAGTAAGCGAGGGCAATAGGGAAGCTTGCTTCCTGATTGCCGAGCGTGAGCTGGTTCGAGACCGGCTTCCGGGCTCACTTGGACGCGAAGCGGACGGAGGAGTTTAATCTAAAATCTAAAATTATAAATCCTTCAATTTAAAATCTAAAATTTAAAATCAAAAATATGAAAGTTCTTGTTACTTACAACATTCCCCGCGAGTCATTCGCGAAACTTGGAAAAGAGCATACCGTAACTATGCCCGACGGCGAGTATTTCACCACCGAAGAATTAATCAAACTGGTACCCGATCACGATGTCATTCTCGGGATATTCACCCGCCCTATTGACAACAGCGTTATCGAGGCGGGCAAAAAACTGAAACTGATCAGTAATTTCGGCGTGGGCTACAACAACATCGACATTAAATTTGCCCGCTCGAAAGGAATAGCGGTATGCAATACCCCGAAAGCCGTTTGTTTCCCGACCGCGGAAATGGCAATGGGGCTCATGCTGAGCGCCGCCCGCCGTATCACGGAATGTGACCGCCGCATACGGGTAGAGAAAGAGAGCATGTGGGGCGTGATGAAAAACCTAGGCTTCACGTTGGAAGGACGCACCCTCGGGATCATCGGCATGGGAAATATCGGCAAGACCGTGGCACGACTGGCAGAAGCGTTCCACATGAACGTGATTTATTACAACCGCCGAAGCACGGTAGAAGGATACGAGAGAGTCAATCTCGACACCCTGCTGAAAAGATCGGATTTCGTTTCTATCCATACCCCGTTGACGGACGAAACCCGCCACATGATCGGCAAGCGGGAAATAGAACTGATGAAGCCGACCGCTATCCTCGTGAACACCGCCCGCGGAGCCGTCATTAACGAAAAAGAACTGGCAACCTGCTTACAAAACAAAACGATAGCCGGGGCAGCCCTCGACGTTTTCGAAGACGAACCACACGTGACGGAAATGCTCTACGGACTGGATAACGTGATCCTCGCCCCACACAACGCAACAGGCACTATCGACACGCGTATAGCCACCGGGCA
>NZ_CAUFYA010000085.1:0-7458 GCF_959596855.1 uncultured Butyricimonas sp. | reverse complement strand
GATGAGATTGTGTTTTGTGTTGTTTGTGTGCGCTTTGCTCATTTGTCCGGCAATGGTTGCCGGACAGGGCAAAGACCGTGAAATTAAAGTGACTTGGGACAAGGAGAGCCCGGTGAAAAAGATTGTATCCCCGACGAAAGGGAAGGTGAAGAACGTGGTCTTTATGATTGGCGACGGTATGAGCCTGATGACGATGTATTCCACATGGGCTGCCAACCGGGGAAAGTTGAATATTGAGAATTGCCGATGCGTGGGGTTGGCGAAGACTTATTGTTATGACCGTTTGATTACCGATTCCGGGGCATCCGGTACGGCTTTGGCGACAGGACATAAGACTCGCTACCATTCGGTGGGGGTTGATCCGGACGGGAAGCCGTTGACTACTTTGACGGATTTGGCTGCCGCTAAAAAGAAGTCCACGGGGGTAGTGGTTACCTGCCGTTTGAATGATGCCACCCCGGCGGCTTTCTGTGCGCACAATAGTGACCGGGAGCAGGCGGAAGCGATTATCGCAGATTACGTGGGGTGTGGTGTCGATTTTATTTTTGGTGGCGGTAAGCGGTATTTTTGTGAACGGGAGGATGGTCGCGATATTATGGAAGAGATGCGGGCGTTGGGGTACCGGACTCCGGAGAATAAGGAGCAATTGGACGCTATCGAAAGCGGAAAAGTGCTTGCCGTTTGGGCGGATCACGATTTGCCTCGTCCGGCAGAGCGGGGAGAGATGCTGCCGGAGGGTACCTTGAAAGCCTTGGAACTTTTGTCACGTAACAAAAAAGGTTTTTTCCTGATGGTGGAGGCGTCGCAGATAGATGATTACGGGCATTCCAATCAACTTCGTCCTCTGGTGGAGGAGGTACTGGATTTTGACCGTACGATAGGCAAGGTGTTCGAGTGGGCGGCTGCCGACGGGAATACGCTGGTGGTGGTGACTGCCGATCATGAAACCGGAGGACTGACTTTGGTGGGCGGTGATTTGGAACGAGGTGAGATCGTGGGTAAGTTTTCCACGGGTAGCCATAGCGGTGTTATGGTTCCGGTTTATGCCTTTGGTCCCGGGGCGGAAGCGTTCACGGGTATTTATGAAAATACCGATATTTTCGAGAAGATTAAATCGCTGTTGAAATTATAAAGAGATGGTGAAATATATTGCATTGTTTTTTATCCTTGTCGTGTGGGCGGGAGCGGGGAAGGTTGCTTGCGGACAACGGGATGTTACCTTTATCATTGCGGCTGATTTGCATTTCGATTTTTTGCCCGAGACGGATCAATACTATCATGTGGTGGCGATGAATCGGGTGCCGGGACATTTCGTGATGCCCGACGGGGAGGTGATTAGCCGGGTGGATGGCGTGGTGATAGCCGGTGATATATTTGACCGTTCCCGTCCGGAAATCATTGACCTTTACCGTCAGCGGTATGAACGCGGGGAGGGGGAAAGGCGGATTCATTTTCCGGTTTATCCCGGTTTGGGGAATCATGATTTGGACGTGGCGAAGGATGGCGCACCCAATAACGAGGAGCATTTGCAGTTGATAAAGAATTATTTGGATTCTCTTTTGGCTGTTCGTTTGCGAAATGGGGAGATTCTGAACTGGCATCCTTCCAGCCGGAGTTATTCGTGGAATGCGGGGGATGTGCATTTCGTGCATGCGCAACGGTATGCGGGAGATACTTCCTATTGCGAGAGTAATTTGGAGTGGTTGAAAGCGGATTTGCAGACGTACGCTTCCAACGGGGAACCGGTTGTTTATATTCAGCACTATGGCACGGACTCGTGGGCAATCGAATGGTGGCCTCGGGAGGCACGGGAGGAGTTGTTCGACGTGCTTGACAAATATAATGTTGCCGCTTTTTTTGCCGGGCATACGCATATAGCCATGATGCCGGAGTACCGGGGATACCCGATTTACGAGGTGAATAACGCTTGGAAAGACGAGGATGGCAATGGCTCTTTTGCCGTGTTGCGCATCAAGGATGACCGGGTGACGGTGGCTTCCTGCCGTTGGAAAAACGGGGAGGGGGAGTTGGAAACGGTGGAGCCGGTGTTGAATCGTACGCTTCCGGTAAAGGCTCGGGAGAAGATTCACTATAACGCGTTTTCGCATAATGACTATTGGCGCCGCCGTCCGTTGGAGGACGCCTTGTCCTATCGCTTTAATTGCGTGGAGGCGGATTTGTGGCTGATAGACGGGGACGTGTACGTGGGGCATAGCAAGCCGTTTTTTCGTCGAGCTGCCCGCACGTTCGAGAATATGTACTTGAAACCTTTGGTGGCACGGATAGAGGCAAACGGGGGAAAGGTGTATCCCGGTAGTGATCGCCCTTTTTTCTTGATGGTTGAGTTTAAAAGTGACGCGGAGGAACTCTATCGAGTGTTGAAAGAGAAGATGGAACCTTACCGGAAATATTTTTGCTCGCTGGACGAGGGGGAATACCGGGAAGGAGCCGTGTTGCTTTTTATCTCCGGTAAACGTCCCATGCGTGTGTTGTCGCAAGAACAGAGTCGCTTTATGTTTCTCGATGGGATGATTCGGGATCTCGGGGTCGGGAAGCCGACCACGTTGATTCCGGTGGTCAGTGATCATTATTCCCGCTATTTTACTTGGCGGGGGAGAGGGAAGATGCCGGAAGAGGAGTACAGGAAGATGAAGGAGATACTGGATAAGGCTCATGGCGAGAATAAGCTTTTCCGCTGGTGGGGGGAGCCGGAGAGGAAAGCGGTGAAGAAATTGTTTTTAGAGATAGGTGTTGATTTGGTGGGTACGGATGATTTGAAGATGTTGCGTAAGTTGCTTGAATGATGAAAATAATAAATACGGTGTACATGGCGTTGTTGCTGTGTGTGGCTTGTTCCGAGCCGAAAGATTCGGCGGTTAATGTAGTCAATCCTTTTATCGGGACGGGATTCCACGGGCATACGTACCCGGGGGCAACGGTGCCGCAAGGGATGGTACAGTTGAGTCCGGATACGCGGCGAGGGAATTGGGATGCTTGTTCCGGTTACCATTATAGTGATTCAACTCTGTTAGGGTTTTCGCATACGCATTTGAGCGGGACGGGGTGCATCGACTGGGGTGATATTCTGGTATATCCCTCTTCCCGAGAGCTTTCGCCTGACGGGACTGCCGACTGGATGCCCCCTCATCCGTTTTCTCATGAACGGGAAGAGGCCATGCCCGGTTATTATCGGGTGGAGTTGCCTGCGGAGGGGATAGAAGTGGAACTGACCGCTACCCCTTACACGGGAGTGCATCGTTATACTTTCGAGCGGGGTGGCGAGGTGTCGATTGTTGTGGATTTGGCGCACGCGTTGAGTGACGATAAAATCAAAGAGGCACGGATGGAACGAACCGGTGATAACGAGATACGCGGGGGGCGTAATACTTCCGGTTGGGTGGATAATCAGCATATTTATTTTATAGCCCGTTTCTCCCGTCCGTTTCATTCTCTACGATGGGTGAAAGAGGGAAAAACGGTTGATTCTGTCGATTCCATCACGGGAGAAAGATTGCAGGTTATTGCCACGTTCCGCCTTTTACCGAAGGAGTCCGTGGAACTGTACGTGGGGTTGTCGTGTGTCAGCGAGGAAAATGCTCGCGACAATCTGGAACATGATTTCACGGGAGATGGATTTGACTATTTCCGCCGGGAAGCGGAACAACGGTGGCGACAAGTGCTTTCCCGCGTACGGGTGAAGGGGGGCACGCCGGCTGAATGTGCTAATTTTTATACCGCCTTGTATCATAGTTTTCTCACGCCTAATTTAGTCAGTGATGCCAATGGCGACTATCGGCGTCATGACATGAAGACGGGTAAGGTTGACGGTCGCCGTAAGCAGTATTCTACTTTTTCTTTGTGGGATACTTTTCGAGCATGGCATCCTTTGATGACGCTTCTGGATACGACTTTGGTCGGCGATATGGTCAATTCCATGCTGAATATTTATGATGTCACGGGAGAACTTCCCATTTGGTCGCTTTCCTCGGGTGAAACGAATACGATGATTGGTTATCACGCAGTTTCCGTGATAGCGGACGCATATTTGAAAGGCATCCGCGGTTTCGATGCCCGCCAAGCGTTGGAGGCGATGACTCGTTCTGCCGAGAAAAACGCCAAAGGGGCGGCTTATTATACCCGTTATGGTTTTATTCCTTCCGATTTACGTCGGGAATCCGTATCCTGCCTGCTGGAATTTGCTTATGACGATTGGTGTATTTCCCGTTTGGCTACGGCATTGGGGGAGAGTGAAACAGCACGGCGTTTCGCTCTCCGTGCCGGTAATTACGCGAATGTATTTGACGGTTCCGGTCGTTTTTTTCGTCCCAAGCGATTGGACGGTAATTGGGAACCGGCGTTTGACCCTTGCCGGGTTGGGCGTGCTTACACGGAGGCTAATGCTTGGCAATATCGTTTCTTTGTTCCTCATGATGTACGGGGGATGATACAGCTTTACGGGGGAGAGGCGATGTTTCTTGCGGATTTGGATTCTCTTTTCCATGGGACTTCGACGGTCGAGAGCGATTTGCCCGATATTACCGGATTGATTGGTCAGTATGCCCATGGCAATGAACCGAGCCATCACATGGCGTATCTTTATACTTACGCGGGACAGCCTTGGAAAACGCAGGAAATGGTACGTCGCATCTTGAAAGAGATGTACCGACCGACTCCTGACGGCATTTGCGGTAACGAGGATTGTGGACAGATGTCCGCTTGGTACATTATGAGCAGTCTGGGGTTCTATCCCGTGTGTCCCGGTTCCAACGAGTTTATTCTCACGTCCCCTTTGTTTCCCGAGACGACGATTTGTTTGGCAAATGGCAAACGATTGGTCATTACGGCTAATGAGCCCGCTTCTAATACTTACATCCGCCGGGTGTGTCTGAATGGTAGGGAAATGAAGCGTTGTTTTATTACTTACGAGGAATTGATGCAAGGAGGAGAGTTGTTGTTTGAACTTTCGGCGGAGCCTTGTACGGAATGGGGCGGTTACGGTTCGGGGCAACCTTATTCCTTGACTCGTGATAAGCAGGTTGCCATTCCCTATGTTTCGCGAGACCTTTATCTTTTCGAGGATACCGTTGTTTTTGAAATAGGATGTACGACTTCCGGAGCCGAATTGCATTACACGCTGGACGGTAGTGAGCCTACCCTGTATTCTCCCTTGTATCACGAGGCGATTCGTTTGGATTCTTCCGCGATTCTTCGTGTGCGGGGGTTCAAGGAGGGGTATCTCTTCAGTCGATTGCTGGAATTGCCCGCGGTAAAAGCCGTCTATCGTCCTGCTGAAAGACCGCACGCTCTGAATAAAGGTTTTCGCTATCGCTATTACGAGGGTAAATTTACCGGCGTGGAGGATATGGAAAAGATACAGCCCGCGGATTCCGGTTATATGCCCGTGATTCGCATCGACCAAGCTCCTCGTGAGGACCACTATGGTTACATTTGGGAAGGCTGGATTCGGGTGCCGTCACGGGGTGTTTACGAGTTCGAGTTGAAGTCTGACGATGGTAGCGTACTTTACGTCGGTGACCGGAAAGTGGTTGATAATGACGGTTCTCATGCAGCCGTGTCGGCGTTCGGGCGCATTGCCCTGCAACAGGGTTATCATCCCTTTCGACTCCTCTATTTCGAGGATTACGAGGGGCAGTTTTTGGAATGGAAATGGAAAAAAGTAACTTGCTAGAGTGAGTGTATGGATAAATAAATTATTAACAGTATATTTTAGAATATGAAAAAAGTAGTACTATTGTTGGTTTGCGTGATGTTTGCTTCTCTATCGGTTGAGGCGCAAGGAGTGAAGTTCGAGTCGGGTACTTGGGATAAAGTCTTGGCTCAAGCAAAGAAGAAAAATAAAGTAGTTTTCGTGGATGTTTACACCACTTGGTGTGGTCCCTGTAAGCAAGTGGCAACTAAAGTTTTCCCCCAAGAAAAGGTGGGTGCGTTTTATAACTCGAATTTTATCAATTATAAAATAGATGCCGAGAGTCCGGAAGGTAAGAAATTCACGGAGAAATATCCGGCGGATGCTTACCCGACATTCTATTTTATCAATGGTAAAGGGGATGTGGTGCATAAAATGACGGGAGCCGGAAACGCGGAGCATTTTATTTCCGAAGGGAGAATGATTGCCCTGTACGAGCGTCACGGGGGAAAAGATAATTTTGTGGCAGCCGTGAAAAACGGAACAGCCGATAGGGATATGCTGTATGAATATTATCAATCTGCCAATGAGCGTAATAAGCCGGCAGCCGTGAATCTTTGTTTGAAAGCTATGCCGACCGAGGAATTGATTAGCAAAAATAATAAGTTACTCGAAGAGATGTCTGTGTATGACAAGGAACTGATGACTCGTTTGGTGGATGAAACGATGAAGGTTAGCAATGACGGGCGGATTTTGGATGAGAAGTTTTACGGGGATTTTATTTATTACACGGTGTTTCCCGTGCAGTATCATATTTCGAGATTTTTGAAACAGAGTATTCAAACGGCAAACTGGGAATGGTTGAACGAATTGTTGGTTTTGAAAGCGAAGTTCGCCGATTATGGAGGGAAGATATACCCGAACGGTAACGTGTTGGATGGAGATTTGGATATCTCTCGAGGGCGTGACTTGTTTTTTGCTACGCCTCAGTATATTAAGCTTTGCTATTGGGCGGAAAATCGTGTTGGGGAAGAGGAGTTCAAGGTGGAATTTCCCCGTTTTATGGAACGGTTGATGCAAGAATATCCCCTCGATACTTTGATGAAGGCGGAGAAGGATCGTGTGATAGATGAGATTCGTAAGGAAGGGCAGACGGAGTTTTTGAAATCGTTTGCCAGTGGTATTTTGAAGCGCGGGGAACTCACGACACCCCGTATCGTGGAGTGGACGGATTATTTCTGGAAACTTTCACCTTCGGATGAAAAGACTAAGGAGTCGTGTAGAGAGTGGGTTCTTTATGCTTTTAACGCTAATCGTTTGTATGGCGAAACGGCTTTCTATGTAGCTGATTTTTTGGCTCGAATCGGGTATTTCGAGGATGCCAAGACGGTGCTGGAGCAAGCGATTTATTTCCAGAAAGATATTAGAAGTGACAATAAAGCACTTATGAAAGAGTTGGAATGGAAATTGAGGGATGTGAATAACCGGAAGTTGTAAGTAGAAGATAATGCATTTTTGTGGTTACCGCCACTTCTGTTTCATTGATACATGAAAACGGGAGTGGCGGAATTTTTTTTCGCGGCGGATACCTCTTTTGCCTTTCTGAATTGTTATATGGGTGTATATTAAATTTAAAAAGATGATTATGGAATTTTGTAGTAAGTTATCGTGTATCGTGTTATGTTGTTTTTTAGTAGGAAACGGGAGAGGCGTGGCGCAAGAGGTGGTTTACCGGGATTATACCCGGCAGGAGGCTGCTTTGCTTGATTCGTTGAAGAAGGAAGGGGTGTTGCCTTTATTCAAGGGAATGC
>NZ_CAUFYA010000084.1:0-7640 GCF_959596855.1 uncultured Butyricimonas sp. | reverse complement strand
GCGACTTCCTTCGAGTTACCCGGTCCCGTGAGCACGTAATTCATCAATAAACGCCGTTCCGATTCTGTCGCTTTCCCGTCATGAAATTCTCCGCCGCCGACAGCACTCACTGAAACACCCTCCGGCAGTCCCGGTGCCACCGACCGGATGATAGAGGACACGTATAATTTGACGGCATCTATATTTTCTTTTTCATCGATTGTCAGTTCAATTGTTCCGAACCCGTTACCCGTGGAAGAATGCAGCTCTTTCAGTCCTCGGATACGTGCCAGAGCACCCTCCAGTTTCGTGGTTACCTCCGTTTCCAGCAATTCCGGGTTGGCATTGCTCCACGAGAACGACACGTTCAGCTTGTTCGACCGGGACGACGGTTCCAGTTGCAACGATAGCCTCGGGATTAAGCTGATTCCCAGTAGCATCATTACCACGAACAGGGTATTTATCGAAAAAGCTGACAAACGCATGGATTAATTTTAGATTTAATGATTTTAGATTTTAGATTTTAGATTTCTCCCCGCTTGCCACCGCTTCTTTAAATTTTCAATTTTCAATTTTCAATTGTCACGTTGTTCATGTGCGACAACCCAAGATTATTCTCGTGAATTACCGTGTCTCCGGGTACGATACCTTCTTCCACGCTGACTTCCGAACTGTTCTCGTAACCCGTGGTGACGTATCGCCAGATGGCTTTCCCCTTTTGATAGACGAACACGACTTTCTTCCCTTGGCGGGGCAATACTGCCGACTTCGGGACAATGATTTTATTATCTATCTGCCGTTTCACGAGAATACTCACGTTCATCCCGTCCACGAGCAAAGCTCCCCGGTTCCCGGTAACGGCTTTCACTTTCACCATTCCGTTCTCGTCAATCCGGGGATTCACTTCCGTGATTTCTCCTTTCAGCGTGTGTTCATGATTGGCGTATGGTGTGATTTCCACTTCCATACCCGCTTGGAGGTTGGATATTTCTGTTTCCAGCACGTTGAACACGACTTCCATTTTTGAATCGTCTATCAAGGTGCAGAGCGATTTATATGCTGCCGTCTGGTTATACGGTTTAGCTTCCAAGTCTGCCACGATGCCATCGAAAGGTGCGGTTGTCCTCACGAGTGAATACTCCCGTTGCGCTTTCTTGTAGGCGTTAATGCTGTTTTGATAACCGCTTTGCAGGTATATTGCCTCCATTCTCTTGGGAGGAATCTTCACCGTGTCCTCCAACGACTGCAATCCTTCCGATATCACGGCCAGTTTCAAGTCGAGATTCGCTTTTTCCATGGTAAGGCGTGCGTCTTCCAGCGTCTGTTGTGCCTTGTAATCATCCACGATGGCAAGTACGTCCCCTTTTCTCACTCGGTCGCCATTTTTCACCCTCACCTCTCTGACCATGTCCGCCACCTCGAAATTGACGGTTGCTTTCCGTGTCGCTTCCGCCTTCCCGTTACTGATCAATTCCAGATTAAACGGCGCCACTCGTGCCACTTGCACTTTCACCACGTGGTTTTCCTCCTGCTGTTCCATCTTGGCTAGTTCCTCTTCCTCTGTTTTTTTACTCTTACCATTACAAGCAAGCAAAAGGAGAGAGGCTACGATGGGTAGTATAAACTTGTAATTCATATAACAAACTATACATTATTGTTGATAAGGTAAAGAATAAGTGGTGACAATAGAACTTTCTTTATTAATATCAATGGCATATAAGGTTTTGTTTTGATTGTCCACGTTAATATAAGTTGCATAAGGAATTATATATTCTCGGATAGGTTCTCCCTCCCATGTGAATACGAATATTGAAGATTTTGTTTTTATTTCATCTATTTCTATATTTTCTCTATTATATAAAGCATATATGTATTTCTGGTCACTGCAAATAGCTGAAAAATACTCTTCATTTTCTTGTGATATGGTGACTTTCGTGGGATTAATGAATTCTTTATAGAAAATTGTTTTTAATAATTCTCCTTTATTATTTATTAAATCTATTCGGGGAAAATTGAAATAAGCTGATGCAACGTATTTTTTATCAGAATTGTAAGTGGACATTACTTGTGAAATAGGGAAAGGATTATAGCTTTTAGAAAATTTGATTTTTTGTGGGACATAATGAATAGAAGAATCATTCAAATTTAAAAGAAAGTGTCTACATTCATCATTGTCTTCTGTTCCAAAGAGTAATGTGTCGTTAATGAAAAATATATCTTTTAGGGGAAATCTAATATAATCAAGTAATGATAATGATTCTTCTATATAAGTTTTATCTTCTTTTATACTTAGGTCTATATTAATTTTCACTAATTGTGATACTGCTCGATCTAAAACCCATATCTTTGTTTGATTATTTTGATTTTCAAATTGGGAAAAAAATGCAGGTGCGATAAATTCATTTGAACCTCGTCCTTTTTTGCACAAATTAATACGTTTAATTATAGTATCTTTAGAGTAAATTGAAAAATGGTAGTCTGTTCTATGTGTATTACATATAAAATAGCGGTTAGTAGTTTGTAAACTGATAATACCCAATTCTTTATCAAAATATTGATTTTCATTTCCTTTTAAATGTATAGACGATGGAAAGTCGTTGATAATTATTGTATTATTCGGAAGTGATTGACAACTACTATATATAATAGAAACTAGTAAGTAGATAATCTGTTTCATCTTTATAGAATTAATGGTAATGCATGGCAAAATAATTATCTTGCCATGCTTGTTTTATTTAATGAAAGCATTTAGTGTAATTCCCTTTACCTTTTTCATTTTGGACTTGCGTACAACTTCCACAATCATAATAGGTATATCCAACTTTTACAACAGATGAATAATAACAAATGTTATAACTACTACTGCTTCCTTCACCACTTGCTAAAGCTTCAATGTTTTTCAATGCTAGATTTGTTGCGTGTTTTGATATATTGAAATTTATTCCAATACATACAATTATTGCCGCATTTAAGGTCAGGATTGTAATGATTATTTTTTTCATTATATATTTGATATTTCGTTCTATGTTCTTTTAATAATATTTCATGAAAATGCATGTCATATTATTTTCTTAGAAACATTTACTTTGATTTCCTCTACCTTTTTCGTTGTAAATCTTAGTGCAAGTTCCACAATCGTAATAAGTATAACCTGTTCTTACAACTGATTCAGAGTAACAAACAACAAAACCACCGCTTCCTTCACCTCTTGCTAGAGCTTCGATGTTTTTTGCTAAATACATATTAGCTTGCGTTGAAGTCGTGAAGTTTATACTTATACAAGCTACTAGTACAACACTAAAGATTGTAATTGTCATTAAAATTTTATTCTTCATAATTCATCTTTTTGAATGTATTCTTTTCTTTTTAAAACACTTCTAAATATAGATGACGTACATCTTTTTCCCATAAAACACTATCTTCGCTTCACCTCCTTACTTTTTTTAGGAGAGGGCAGGCGATAGTCGGGGACGGTTTCTCAAGGTAGTTCCTGACGTCGCCTTTACTCTCGGTTCATATTTTTGTTTTCTGTCTGTAACAACGTTTCAAATATATAGCGAAAATTCGGGAAATAGTCAATAACAAGTTAAGAGAATCCTCATAATTTTTCATGGGATGGAGGATTTCTGCCCGGTTTCAGGGATGCTTAAGGTGATTTCCAGAATATAATGGACGTTTTAGATTTATTTTATAGAAATCCTGTTGATATGATTTCCCACTCATTTCCCATTCAAGTCCCACTCGTGCTCTATTTTGATAAAAAATATATAGAAAATTACTTGCATTTAGAAAAAAAATGTTGTATATTTATATACTATTATTTTAACGAGAAAAAGCCGTAACAACCTTGAATAGGGCAAAAATTTTCAAGGAAAACGGCTAAATGTTTAATTAAAAAATTTAAAGAATGGCAATTTTAGATGAATCTATGTTAGTGGGAGCTTCGGGAAAAATCGATGGCTACGTGGTCTACAAGGTAGGCAAAAAGACTTACGCGCGGAAATCGCCGAGAACGATAGCGAATCCCCGCACGGGAGGACAAACGGCGCAACGGTCGAAATTACCGGGTGCGCAGACGATGCACCGGGCTGCACGGGGAAGCGTGCTGGAACAAGTTTACACGATCGTGGCACGAGAGGAAGAAAGACTTTCGGGGTACCATTGGTTTTTACACGCGAATATGAACGTGTTCGGGGCGGACGATTACGTTGACTATCCCCGTTTAATGCTGACGGCGGGTAGTTTGCAATTACCCTTCGGGATGCGGCAGGTGGCGGCTGACGCGGGGCAGCTGGAGGTGGCGTGGCAAGATAACTCGTCGACGGTGACGGCTCAATCGACCGACCGGTTGATGGTGGCTGCCATTTTCGATAGCGAACCCTATCAGCCCGTCGTGTTGGAAAATGTGCGGGGATGCCGCGCCGACGGGAAAGGGTGCGTGTATTTGCCGGAAGGCGAATGGACGGAGGCGCACTTGTATTGTTTCTTCGGGACGGTGGATGGGAAACGCTATTCTCCGTGTATGTATTTTTCTATTCGTAAATCTTAACGGGTGGTAGTTATGGCTATATTTGATCCTACTATATTTCAGGGGCTTTCAGGTTCCGTGGGGAACGTGACGGCGTACAAATTGGGCGACAAACACGTGGCGCGGGGAAAAGCGATCGTGATAAAGGACGCCAAGACCTTGGCACAATTGAAGCAGCGGGAGCGTATGCGGGTGGTCACGGCGCTTCGTCGTGGTTTTATCGTCGTGCTGGAAGCCGGGTATTGCTCGGCTTCACGAAAAGTATGCTCGAATTGTTTCGTGAGGGATAATATCGGGAAAGTCGAGGTGGACGACGAGTTGAACACTACCGTGGATTTGTTGTCGCTGTCCCTCTCGGGCGGAGAACTCGGGATGCCCCGGATCGGGGCGGAAGTGGAGGCGGGCGAGCGGCAAGTCGTGTTCCGCTGGGAAAGCCAGCCGTTAATGCCCCGGATGGAGAAGGACGATCGCCTGTTTGGTGCGGTGTTCGAGCGAGTGTTACGGAGAAGTCGGCTCGTGGAGTTGGGGACGAGGGGAGAGTGTGGCGAGTTGGCATGGATGCTGCCCGAGGAGTGGGATGTGGGGCAACTGGTTGTTTACGGTTTTGCCACCAGCGCTAACGGGAAGAGGGCTTCCGGGACGCTGGGAATACTGGGATAATGTTATAAACAAATCTCCTTGTCAGTAAAGGAGATTTGTTTTTAACGGGATAATGGTATCGTGGTATATGAATAATTGTTTGTTATCGTGATATAGGAACGGGAGTTCCTCTTTGCCTGTCGTGAGATTGCGTAGCCAGTACAGGCGGTCGCTAGGTACGTTGTTGAATAGAAGGTAGTTGTGGCGGGCAATTTTAGTCCCGGCGTTTTTCCATTCGTTGTCCCAGTACAAGAGTTGATAACGGTGACCGATCACGATATGGTTTTCCGCGTTACAGGGAGCTACGCGGATTTTTTTCACTTTCATGGGACGTTTTAATGACATTTCGTTGGTGCTTTCATAAGAAGGATACTGCATACTCGTGTTATATAAAGGACCCCAACGTTGATTGGGATATTTTGCGATATCCGGGTGTAATTTCATGTATGTTTCTTGCCCTTTTTGCTTTCGGGCAACCTCGGGAGAAAAAACGGGTAAGGGAGTGGCTCGTTTTAGAGAATCTTCAGGGGTATATTCGTCCGTGAGAAATTCAATAATGCTCATGTTGCTTCGGGAAAACTCACCCGGGGCGACGTATCGATAGAAACGGAACGGACGGCATATTTCCGGGGTGTATTCCTGGAAATTGAGGATGGGGGCTTCCCGGATGGTGTAAAGCAGTGTCGAGTCTGAAAAATCCTCGCAGTTAGCCCCCTCGAATCGACCGCCTATCATTCGTTTTGCTTGTTCTTTCAAGTAAGGTTTTTCCGGAAATTTACGGAGAAGAACAAGAGTGTCTTTACGGGTTGAATGTTCCGGCACTATTTCCATAATTTGATATGCCCCGGAAAGCGAATCAGCGGGAGCGATGTAAAATGGGGAAGCGAATGACACAAGCGTGTCCCCCCGGAAATAAGAGGGAAAATAAAGCGTGTGGTATACCACATTCTCGAACACGACCTGTTTTCGTGCTTTGTCGATTTTTCCCCATGTCGCGGGAGCTGTACCTGTTGGCGTGTTGTCGAACGTGTAAAGGAATGCCAAGTGATTGGGTGTATCTTTGTCGAAGGGAAGGGACACTCGTGTAACCCGGTAATATTCTCCGGTTACCTCTTTGAGGCAAGGGGTATCAAAATAGTCCGGTAAGTATTCCCCTTCGGCTTTTAACATGTAGGGACTGTTTGTTTGTGCGCCGAACGTGTTTCTGAAAAAACTGGGGGAAGCGCTGGAGTAGGGGCTGAGGGTGTCGAAATTGAAAGCTTTATTATAAAAATTTTGATTTGTCGTGCTGTCAATAAATTTACAGTGGAAATGTCTGTTTGTTTTCTCCCGAAAAGACACGTTGTAGTCCACGACCACGGGGACCCCGTAAGCCCGGAATATGTTGCAAGCGTTGTTTGCCATGTAAATACAATCCCCTTTATATCCAAGGAAAAGATCATATACACCCACGTGTTGCCCTTGATTGATAGCTAATGACGAACGTATAAATTGTGTATAATGATTGTAACGTAAGATGAAACCGTGTATATCTTTCATGGTGGAACGATCCAGCCAGCCTTTGAACATGTCGTTTAGTCTTTTCCCGTTCTCGAAGAACGGGTAGCCAGCGATAGCTCGGTAGGGGAGAATCAATTCTTTGAATTGTTCAAAGGAGAGATAGGAGGCGTAAGGAGAGGTTTGCCATGTTTGGAAAGCATTTTCTATATGTGATACGAGAAAAGCGGAAGATATGTATTTCGGATCGGGAAATGTCCCTTTTTTGATTGTCGGGGTGTCAACGGACATAGCGTGGATTAACTTTTGTGTCGCGAATTGGAAATAGTAATTCCGTTCATTGTAATATTTTGAATATAGCATGGTATCCCGTATGTTATCCGTGGCGTATTTGTATAAGCTGTCTATTCTGGTATGCCATTTATAAATGGAAGAATCCGGGAATATAGCTTGTTCCGTGGAAAGATGCCATTTCATGTTGTCGATCAAGAAACAGGCGGCTTTGTATTTCAGGGAGTCGGCAGGAGCTTCTCGATAGTGGCGTAAGACTTTTTCCAGTTCTCCACGATTGCTCCCGGCGAGGGAGAGGGTTTCTTCCACTCCGGCGGGATAGCGGGTACAGGCAAAGGGGAGGAGGAGGGTCAACAATGGAATGATTTTTATCATGAGGATTTTTTTGTTGATAATGCTTCTGATAATACTTTTTTGTATAATTTCCATAAAGGGAGGTTTCCTATAGGGTTGCCAATTAGAATTACTTTATTTTCCTTGTTTAACAAGAAGGTTTGATAATTTGGGTCTTTAGGGAATAGGTTGAGTTTACCCATTTTATTTTCATAATCATGAAAAATGGGTAATCTGAATTTATTCTTCTTTTTTAGCGTTTCAACGATAGCGTAGTCTTTCGTGTGAACAACAAAAATGAATGCGATACTTGTATTAATAGAATCAATCTCTTTTATGTATTTTCCCCATTCGTGTAATTTCAACCTGCATT
>NZ_CAUFYA010000083.1:0-7715 GCF_959596855.1 uncultured Butyricimonas sp. | reverse complement strand
CCGCCCGTTACCTTGTCCGGGGCATTCCCCACACGGTATTGCTGGACGAGAATAATCGCATCATCGCCAAAAATCTCCGGGGAAAGGCTCTGGAAAAAAAGATAGCGGAGTTGTTGGGAGAGAAATAAGAAAACAAGACTAAATTTTAATGGAGGAAAAATGAAGCGATGTATATTGTATTTTTTGATTGCTTTTATCTGTTATAGTTGTTACGATGAAATAGATATGGCGACGTGCATCACGGGTAACGAGGAATTGAACGTGTTGAATTCAAGGGAAGATACTCTTTTGGGGAAATTCGTGTGTCGTAGTGGAGGATTTAGTAATTCGAAAATGCGGGAATTAAATCAAGGGGAAAAAAATACATTTAATATATGGGGTAGATTCGTGTTTAATAATGGGGGCGTGTTAACGTATTTATTGTATCGAGATGTTGATGCATTTATTGGTATTGCCGTGGATAAAAGATTAGGAAAAACAGGCGAGATGGAAAACAAGGATGCATATTATGAGCCAAATTTGTCTACGATTTTTTTTAAAGAACGTGGGGTAACTGAAATTGCGATACAACATGAATTTTTGCATTATGTCCAACACCATGTTTTTAATTACACGATGTCGGGTAATTACAAGCGTAGTATAGAATTCGAGGCCTACATGGCTATGGATATAATAAATGCAATCGAGAAGAAGGCATTCCCGGGAACTTTACACGTTTCTCTTCGGGAAGGCATGGAGGAATACCGTAACATGATAGCTTCTTTTGCGGAGGGCTCTTTCTGGAGCTTGGAAAGCATATTGCAAAAATTTAACGTGTGGATTAAAGATTGGCAAAGCGACGAACGAGAGGGGAGTATTCATCCTCAATCCTTAATTAATTGGTTGTATAGAGTGGCAACGCGACAGATAGATATAACTATGAATAATTAAACTTGTAAACTATGAAAACAATTCTATTATTAATTTTATTGTGCTTGACGTTAGGAGGACGAGCACAAAATTTGAAGATGGCGAAAGGGTCCGGTACGGAAAGGAAGGCTTGTTGGGATTCTTTAACTTATCGGCTTGAATACGGGAATGGAGTTTATCGTGTCAAAGATACCTGTGATGAGGTTTTGGCTTCAGATTATTCGTTAGCCGATAGTAAGTTTGATGAAAATAATGATGATGATTCTTGTCATATCGCTTACGAGCGTGCGAGAGAAGCTTGGAATATTGAATGTATAAAGGCTTTGCCGGGGGATATTTTGCAGAAGCTCGTGCAGCACGCGGAGCAATACCCGAACTTAAATTTTTGTATTGCTTTTTTTGAATTTGATAGGGAAGGAAAAATAATCTATGTTTCTTTGCAGATGTACGGTGTGTTATTTGAAAGTATGACGAAGGAGCAAATCGAGCGATTTTATCGGGTTATAAAAGAAATGAAAGTTTCTTTGACTGTTTTTTTCGATTTTCCCGAGGAAAAATCTTCCGCGAGTGTTTGGCTTGATTTCTTGACACCGATTCTAGAAGGTAAAGTGATTTTCCCGGGGGAGAGAAAAGTGCGGGGAAAAATGGAAAATACAGAAGCTTATGAAAGTTTATCGGCGGCGGATAAAGCAAAAGTGCATCAAGCCGAAGTAGGATGTCGTGTATTTAAAAATTAAAAGTAATGAAAAAATCAAAAGTTTATTTATGGTTGTTGTTTACAGTGATGTCGTTATCTGTGCAGGCTGAGCGAGTGGTGGAAATAAGTGAAAAAAGGTGGAGCCAAAAAGATAGTGCAGTGATGTTTGATCTGGCGAAAGACCAGTTTGTCGTATTGATATCCAGTGGATTATATCAGGATGGGGAGGAAAAGGAAGGTATATTTTACAGTCGGGAGTTTGCTTTGACCCCAAGTCTTGATACGATTTTTTACCAGAGGTATCGATTGGTGTCGCCGATTCTGTCGTCAGATCATGTTTCTTTTCTGCACGAGGAATCTGTTGCCCAAAAATTGGTTGTACCGAAAACCTTGCTGGAAAAAGTGAGGCCGATAGACATGAACGAGAAATTGGCGCAATTGAAAGAAGTAAACGAGGTGTTGCGTTTTATGCTTGACACGTTGGTTTACGGTGAGGATTTGAAGCGGGTGCGGGAGATTGCACCCGAGGGAATGTCGAAAATGGAGAAGATGAAATTAGTTTTGAGTGGTAAATTAGAACCCTATAAAAAGCGGGTATGGCTGATAGACCGTCGATATATCACGGCGGATTCGGTGCTGTTGCTTGAGGTGAAACCGACGTGGATGGATAGCGGTTTCGCGAGAAAAAAGAGAAATTTAAATTAAAAAATAGAGAAAATGACAAGAAAGATTTCATTGTTACTTGTTTTGGCGATAGGTACCACTATTGCTTGTGCAGCCCAAGAAGGCTATCAAATTAGCGGTAAAGTGAACGGTATCGCAGATGGAAAAATGTTACTGGTAAGCGAAGAAAGCGGTAAACCTGAAACACTGGCAACTACGATGATTAATAACGGGGTATTTACTTTCAAGGGCAAGATAAACCAGCCCGTGGCGGCTTATCTCACATTAGAGAACGGGGACGGGATGATCCCCTTGATTCTCGAGAACGCTAATTTTATGGTGAACGTGAGCAACACTGGGGCGTTGATTCAAGGCGGCAGGCAACAAGAGTTGTTGACCCGTTTCACCCGGATCAGCCAGTCTTTCATGGCGGAACAAGCGAAAGTGGCGGCAGAAGCTCAACAGCCCGGGGCGAACGTCCAAGCCTTGCAAGAAAGGGTGAACAAGGCGTACGAGGTATCAGTAAACGCCACTTTGGAGTTAATCAAGGCGAATCCTGACGAGTACGCCACGGCGCACGTGATCGCCCTCGGCATCAGCGGTGAAACGGAAGAGGGTTTGCGCTCGAAGTACAATCTTCTCGGTGAGGCTGCCCGTGCCACCGTTCCCGGCAAGCGAATCGCCGCTGCCCTCGAGCAGTACGAGAAACTAGCCGTTGGCGAGATGGCTCCTAACTTCACCACGGAGAAACCCGACGGGAACACCTTCTCGTTGCATGACCTTCCCGCCAAGTTGAAGTTGGTGTACTTCTGGGTTTCAACGAACCCTCTTTGTCGTCAGGACAACATCGACCTCGTGAAACTTTACCTGCAATACCGCCCGCTGGGTCTGGAAATCGTCAGTATCTCGCTTGACGAGAACCGTGGTGAGTGGCGCAACGCCATCGGTCTGGACGGGATGGTGTGGACGAACGGCTCGGATTTGCAAGGCTTCGCCTCCCCGAGCGCCCGTCTTTACATGGTACACGAACTCCCGGCGACATTCCTCGTTGACGCGGAGAACCGTATCGTGGAGAAAGGTCTCCGCGGGGATGCCCTTCGTGACACGGTGGCAAAATTGTTGAAAAAGAGCAAGAAGAAGTAATCTTGTTTTTATAATATTGGTGCGTGCTAGGGGGGAGTCGAGAAAAATGGACTTCCCCCTTATTTTTGGTTTTGGGTTAACGAGGAAGATTGACCTAGTATCAAGTAGATGGAATAAAAGATAGTCGGGTGTACCCGCCGGTGCTTCTTTCCGAGGGCATAAAATCTATAAATTTATGGAAAAGAATGCACGAGGTGGATCGGCACCTGTAAGACCGGCCCGTAGAATCAATCGCGGGCTTTTTATATTGAATGGCGAGTGTCGCCAGAGATACCTTTATGTCGACATCCTTTTGGTGGAGGCATCGAGGAGTTATTGTCATGTTTATTTGAAAGACGGTACCCGGCTCACGGTAACCAGTCCCTTGCTGGCGTTGGAGCGTAAATTACCGTGGCGTCTTTTCGCCCGGGTACACCAGAGCTATCTTGTAAACTTGCTTCATGTTGACGCTTTTTTCGGCACCTCGGTAGTCCGTGTCGGTGGGAAACTCATCCCCGTCAGCAAACCGAACCGGAAAGAGTTGTTAGAGGTATTCAATATTTTGGAGGACACCTCCAAGCGATCGGCTAAAGAAGAGGATAAAGAGTAATTTTTAATTATTAGTATAAACCCGCCCGGGGAATGAGTCCACTGGCGGGGAACCCCGGTCGTGGATTACAACCAAAGATTAAAATATTTGTACTATCTTTGTGATAACAACCTTAAAAGTAGTTTGGCTATGAAGTACCCGATAGGAATGCAGAGTTTTGACCAGATCATAGAGGACGGTTATGTCTACGTGGATAAAACTGCCTTGATTTACTCGTTAGTGAAAGAAGGAAAAATTTATTTCTTAAGTCGTCCCCGTCGTTTCGGTAAGAGCCTTTTGGTATCCACGTTGAAGAATTACTTTTTGGGGCGGAAAGAACTTTTCAAGGGATTGGCGATCGACAGGTTGGAGAAAGATTGGTTGGAGTACCCGGTATTTCATATCGATTTCAACGGTCGTGATTTTACCCGAGAGGGAACGTTAGAGCACGTGCTTGACGATTACGTTTCAAGATGGGAGGAAGATTGGCAAGTAGAGAAGGGGAAAAGCCCGGTAGTTGGTGATCGTTTTATTCGATTGCTGGAGCAAGTACATGAGCGCACAGGGTGTCGTGTCGTGGTATTGATAGATGAGTATGATAAGCCCATTTTGGACGTGCTAGACACGGGCTTGGAGACGGTGGTGGGGGCAAACCGGATGTTGCTAGAAGAGCGTAACCGTAACGTGCTGAAAGGTTTTTACTCGGTGTTCAAGGCGGCTGACGAGCACTTGCAATTCGTTTTCTTGACGGGGGTGACGAAATTTTCCCAAGTAAGCGTGTTCAGTGGCTTTAATCAGCCGAAAGATATTAGTATGGATAGTCGCTACGAGTCGCTTTGCGGGATCACGAGGGAGGAGATCGAGCGTTATTTCACGGGCTCTATCGCGGAGATGGCGGAAGAATTGCAGTTGACTCACGGGGAGGTGGAACAGCGATTGAAAAATCAGTATGACGGCTATCATTTTGGTACTCGATTAGTGGATATCTATAACCCATTTAGTCTGTTGAATGCTTTGGATTCGAAAGCGATTCGGGATTATTGGTTCCGGAGTGGAACACCGACTTATCTCATCCGTCTGTTGGAGCACGCCCGTGAGAATCTTGACGAGTTGACGGGTCGATATTATGATCCCCGGGAATTCGAGGATTACAAGGCAGACGTGGAGAAGCCGTTGCCGATGATCTACCAAAGTGGTTACCTGACAGTGAAGAAGTATGACAGTGAAGATGGAACCTATTTGCTTGATTTCCCAAACAACGAGGTGAAGGAGGGGTTCGTGAGTCTAGTGCTGGCGGATTACTTGAAACCGGGAATCGCTGCCGACTCGTGGATACGGACAGGTGTTCGTGCTTTGAAAAGAGGCGATACGGAACAATTCCGTCGTTTGCTAACCTCTTTTTTGAGTAGTATTCCTTACACGATGCGCCGCAAGGAGAACGAACGGGAACGGGAGCGTTATTTCCATTATACTTTCTATTTATTGTTGCGTTTGATTAGTGTTTACACGGTTTACACGGAAAAGCAACAGAGTGAAGGACGTGTGGATTGTGTTATCGAGACAAACGATTATATTTACATCTTTGAATTTAAACTGGATGGCACTGCGGATGCGGCCTTGCAGCAGATCGAGGAAAAGGGGTATGCCCTGCCTTACTTGGAGGATCACCGTCGACTTTATTGTGTAGGAGTTAGCTTCTCTTCCGAAACGGGGACCGTGGATGATTGGAAGGTGATAGAGTAAATATTCATTATAGGGAATCCCGTTGTAAATGGGGAAAAATCCCGTGGAGAAAAGGGAATATTGACGCTTTAAAGCCGGTACAAAGTCGGTGCAAAGCCGCTCACGGGCGTCTTTGTACCGGGAGTGAAGCGGGCGTGAAAGGGGATTGCGGTGTTAGTTGGAGGGTATTTCATGAGAATGTGTTATTTTATTCGTGTGGTGGTGGGCACGAGGTAATCAAAAGGGAAGAAGTTTCGTGACAAGGGGAAGAACGTTTCGTTCAAAGGGAAAATAGAGTTGTTGACGCTTGTATGGCGAGTTATTTTTGTATCGTTAAATGAAAAATAAACGAATATGGCAATAACGAACAGTACAATTCAAGGGAAAGTGGGAAACGCTATTTTTTATCGGGTTGGGCGGACGAGCCGGGTGAGAAGTATGCCCGCGGGGTATCTTGACGCGAACACTTCGCATCAGCAGGAAAATCGTTCTCGTCTGAGAGTGGCGACCCGTTTTTATCAATGTTTGGTGGAAACTGTCCTCCGGGATGCGTGGAAAGTGGCGGTGGGAGAATCGGGAGCGAACGGTTTCAATTTTTTTATGAAGGTGAACATGATGGTTTTCCGTCCGGATGGCAAGATTGGCGATTTCTCCCGCTTGCAATTGGCCGTGGGTATGATGCAAAAGGTGGATCATTTGTCGGCGATGGTCGGGGATGATGATTCCGTGACGTTGACGTGGGAGAATGGGCCTAACTTGCCCTCGGCACGGGTGGATGATAGTCTGGTGGTGGTCGTGCTGTACGGGAATCGTTCTTTCACGCCCGTGTTTGTTGAAATCAACGGAGCAACGAGAGGTGACGGGAAAGCAACATTCCGGCTGGAAAGGAAACGGGGTACGGCAGCACACGTGTATTGCTTTTTCCGGGAGAAAGAGGGGAAGGCGTATTCGACGAGCCAATACATTCGAATTTAAGATTTATGATTTATTGATTCAGTAATTTCTGATTTAGTGATTTACATTTTCAACTTTCAATTTTCAATTAACATGGCAAGAGTAGTTAACAAAAATGAAAAAGGGGGAGAAATGTCCCTATTGTTGCTGCGGCAACTGAAAGAGTACCGGCAGGAGGTTCGGTTGGCGATAGAAACGGCGGCGAACGTGTCGCACAGGTTGATGACCGCAGCGGAAGTTTGCAAGGCGATGGGTATCTCTGCTAATACTTTGCGCCGTTACGAGAAATTGTTTGCTATCCCCGTGCGGAGAATGGGAAACAAGAAGTTTTACTTCGAGGCAGAGGTAAAGAATAGTATTCTCGCGGGATTCAGGTGGTGGAAGGAGTAAAGGGTGTGGTCAGTGCGGTTGGCGAGGTGGTCGACCGCCTAACACTCCCGGCAAGGGAGAAGAAACAACTGGAAACGGATTTGATGCGTGTTTTCGTGGAGTGGGAACAACGGGTGATGGAAGCCCGGTCGGCAGTTCTGGTAGAGGAAGCCCGGGGTACGTGGTTGCAACGATCGTGGCGCCCGATGGTGATGTTAACGTTTGCGGTGATCGTGCTGGTGGGAACATTCGTGAGTTTGCCGATTCTTGATGACACTTCCCGATTCTGGGATTTGTTGGAGATCGGGTTAGGCGGCTACGTGGTGGGGAGAAGCGGGGAGAAAATCGTGCAAGCCTTCACGGGAAAAAAACGCTTCTAATTTTTGATTTTAGATTTACGATTTATGAGTTCATTTTCAATTTTCAATTCTCCATTTTCAATTGTCAACCACCGTTTGGTGGGAGACGGGGTGAGTCATCTGGTGTGCGCCAAAAACACGCGTAAACTTGTAGGGCCGGATATGATTGTATTGCATTACACGGCTGTGGCGGGTAGCGAGGCTGCCGCAATCTATCTGACAAGGCCTGACGTGAACGCTTCGGCACATCTGGTGATCGGGCGGGAGGGTAAGATTATTCAACTGGTGCCGTTTGACACGGAAGCGTGGCATGCCGGACGGAGTTGGTACG
>NZ_CAUFYA010000082.1:0-7723 GCF_959596855.1 uncultured Butyricimonas sp. | reverse complement strand
GAAATTCCCTTTTTCCAAATTTTCTGACCACTATTTTTTAAGTTTTTTACAACAGGCTAGATTGTAGCACGTTGGAAATACCATGACCGGCGATACTCGAGGGAATGTACATGGGTTGCCCGGGGAAACAACCAACCAAAGACCAGCCACCAGCGAAGCAAAAACGCTCTCCGACGTCCATGCCACGTTCATGATTCGTTCATGATACGTCCATGGGAGCGACAATCCTGCAGGAAAGGCTAGACAAAAGACAGGGAAGCCACCGTGAAAAAGTCATTTATTCACGACAAATTCCATAATACAGAATAAATAATAATCTAACATATTACCGGATAATAATTTGATTTCTGCTAATAATTTTATACATTTACAATATTCATTCAGAACTAAAAAAAGACAAAGTTATGGGCGGCGAAGGACACATGGCTGACATGAATCAGCGCATCAAACAAAACCAGACATTACTCCGGCGGCGACGTGAAAGGAGCAAAAACCTCCTTGAAACGATACGAGAGAAATCACATTCTCCCTATTCAAAAAATTTCTCGGTAGAGGAATTGGAACAAGCTGAAAAAGAATTTGCGCTCAAGGAACGGGCTGATAAGCTATATTACCTGCGCTTCACCTTTATATTTTTAGGCTCTATACTCTTGCTTGCCCTCTTGGCATTTTGGATATTTAAATAAAAACATAAACAATCATGCATCTTAACACCATCCAACCCGTGTATTTTTCCCCCACGCGTACTTCCGGCAAAATCGTGCATGCCATCGCGGAGGGAATGAATATTCCCGTGAATAAAGAAATTGAACTGACTTACCCGACGGCGAATCAAGAGATCACGATCCGCGATACTCTGGCGATCATAGGGGTACCTACCTACGCGGGACGGGTTGCCCCCACGGCTCTCGAACGATTGAAACACTTGCACGGGGACTCCACTCCTGCCGTACTTGTCGTGTTATACGGCAACCGGGATTACGAGGATGCCTTGATTGAACTGCGTGATTGGGCGAAAGCACAAGGATTTATACCTGTCGCCGGGGGTGCATTTATCGGCGAACATTCTTACAGCACGGCAGAAATGCCGACAGCGGCGGGCAGACCGGACGCCGCGGACACTGAAATTGCACGAAACTTCGGTAAAACCATCATCCTGAAATTGAAGGAGTTCAACCAACCGGACGAAATTCCGCCATTACACGTGAAAGGTAATTTCCCGTACAAAGAGAATAACCCCAAAACACCGGCAACACCGTCCACCGTCTATGAATTGTGTACACAATGCCAATATTGCATAGAAATTTGCCCGACAGAAGCGATCGAACTAAAAGAAGAAATCGAGAGTGCCCCCGAAACCTGCATAAAATGTTGTGCCTGTGTTAAGGAGTACCCGAACGGGGCAAGAATATTCAATACCCCTTTCACGGAATTTCTGTTCAAGAATTTTCACGACAGAAAAGAACCGGAAACGTTTATATGATTTAAGATTTATGATTTCGGACTTACGATTTAAGATTACTCCCAATCCTAAATCGTAAATCCGAAATCATAAATCTTAAATTGTTTCGTCATTCAGCGCTCTCTTCACGAACTGTTCGATAAAATCAACCGTTCCCTCCACCCCCAGCAGGGAAGAATCCACCGACAGATGATAGGACGCGGCAACACCCCACTCTTTATCCGAATAAAAATTGTAATAATTAGGACGTGTCTTATCCATCTTGCGCACCAGTTCGCGGGCGTCCTGTTCCGGGATATGCTGGCGATTCATCACGGTTTTCACCCGTTCTTCCGTATCGGCATGGATAAATATATTGATACATCTTTTGTTCTCCCGCAAAATATAATCGGCACAACGCCCCACGATGACACAGGAGTGTTCATTCGCCACTTTCCGGATTACATCCGATTGTATCTGAAAAAGTTTATCGTTCGAAAGGAAATCATTGTACTGGAACGGCCCGAACGTAAACCCGGCAGCAAAAGCCTGCAAGAGATTCCCCGAATTTTTCTCGTCCGCCTTTTCAAAAAATTCCTGACAAAGTCCGCTCTCTTTGGAAGCCAACGCGATCAACTCCTTATCGTAGAAAGCAATATTAAATCGCTTCGCCAAGGCGTGCCCTATTTCCTTGCCGCAACTACCGAACTGACGTCCGACGGTAATAACAAAATTCTCCATAAGTCTATCTTTAAGCTATTTCTTCTACAAAACTACCGTTTTTTTCCCAAACCTGTCGTCCATTATGTACAAATTTATTTACACATTCAGATGTTTTAATTGCCACCTCAACATCAACGCCGCCACAACCGTCGCGATGGCGTCCGCCACGGGCATACTCATCCAGACTCCTACCGTGCCGAAGAAATTCGGGAAAATCAACAGTGAAGGGATCAAGAACAGCAATTGCCGGGTCAACGACAAGAAGATCGCTTTCTTCGCCATCCCTATGGACTGGAAGAAACTCGACGTCACCATCTGGAAGCCGACCACGGGGAAAAATATCAACACGATACGCAACCCTTCCACCGCGATACGAGTCAAATCCGCGTCCGACGTGAAAAGATAGATAATCGGCCGCGGGAACAACTGCCCCGCCAAAAAACCGATAGTCGTCACCGCCACCCCGCAAAAGACAGTGTATTTCAATACCTGTTTCAGTCGATCAAATTGCCGAGCCCCGAAATTATAACCCGCGATAGGCTGCATCCCTTGATTGAACCCCATCACGATCATCAAAAACAAAAAGACCACCCGGTTCACGATACCGTAAGCCCCGATAGCCAAATCTCCCCCGTGAGCTTTCAGGCTCTTGTTGATCAGAATAACCACAAAACAGGCACACAGGTTCATCAGGAACGGCGATAACCCGATAGCCAACATTCCCCCGACAATATGCCGTTTCAACCCGAATATGCCTCGTTGGAAATGCAGGAAACTCTTTTTATCGAAGAAGTGATGCAACTGCCAACTCAAAGATATCACCTGAGCCGCAATCGTCGCCAACGCCGCCCCTCTTATTCCCCACTCGAACACGAGAATAAACAATGCGTCCAACACGCAATTCACTATCACCGCCATCAGCGTCGCCGTCATCGCCTTCTTCGGGTAGCCCGACGCCCTCAGTACCTCATTCAGCCCCATGTAAATATGGGTAACCAGATTACCTCCCAGAATCACCTCCATGTATTCCCGGGCATACGGCAAGGTATCGGGACTCGCCCCGAAAAACAATAATATCGGGTCAAGAAACACCAGAGCCACCGTCATGAACACCAACCCGATAATAGCATTCATCAAAACCACGTTGCCCAACACTTGATTGGCGCTCTCCTTATCTCTCTGCCCCAGCTTGATAGCCACCAGTGTCGAGGCACCCACCCCCACCAGCGAACCGAACGCCGCCGCCAGATTCATCAACGGGAAAGTGATAGCCAATCCCGCGATAGCCAACGGTCCCACGCCATGCCCGATAAATATACTGTCCACCATGTTGTACAACGAAGATGCCGTCATGGCAATAATAGCGGGAATCGCGTATTGCATCAGCAACTTCCCGATTTTCTCCGTTCCCAGTACAAGTGGAGCGCTGTCCTTTACATCAGTCATTCCAATCTCCGCTTTCTATAATTAATTGTTTTAACGCTTCAATAGCTTCTCCTTCCGGCACACCCACGCGCACCATCGCTTTCCCGCGGAACAGGTTCACCTTCCCGTTCCCGGCACCCACGTAACCGTAATCGGCATCACCCATCTCCCCGGGCCCGTTGACAATACATCCCATCACGGCTATTTTCAAACGGCTCAAGTGCCCGAAAGCCTCCTTCACCCGTGCCACCGACTCCTGCAAATTATATAACGTCCGTCCGCATCCCGGGCAACTGATAAATTCCGTTTTATAACGGCGCACTCCCGCCGATTGCAAAATATCCCGGCTCAACTGCACGCCATAGAACGCGTCCGGCACCCCGGTGCAAGACAACCACAACCCGTATCCCAATCGATCCAAGAATAAACCTCCCAAATTCGCCGCCGCCAACAAACGAAGCGTCGATACATCTTTCTCTTTCGATATCAAGCGAATAATCACCCGGTTTTCAATACCTAAACGTTCAAGCCCCCCCAAGTAAACACGGTACACCGCAACAGAAGCCACATCCAAGGTAAGCACCACGACAGCCGACTTATTCTCCTTCAATTTTCTCGCCAAATCGGCATTCATGAACTTCCCGTTACGCACCTCCACGAAAATACCATCTCCCTCCACGGGACGCGAAAGGCGAAGAAACTCCTTGTCACTGATTAACGCTGCCGCCTTACGGTTATAAACATGCGCCACATCTATCATCTCGAAAGGCACGACCACGGTCACCGAATCCGGCAATTTTGTCAATTCCGGTCCCAGTGCCTCGGTATAAATAATCTCCGGGGCGCGTACTCCCCCTCGCAACATATCGCCGTACACCGGATCATTCACCGCTGCCACGTGAAAATCCAATTTCTCCATCACCGCTTCGTCTATGCAATCCACCTTGGATATATCCGCGACAAGCACCGGGCGCGAATAACACCCGTCTAACTTAACAGGTTCCACACCCACGTCAACGCGACTACATAATATACTCAAAGCTAATGCCTCGGGAATTTCCCGTTCCGGTTCCTCCGTCAGTGAAACCCGGATAGTATCGCCCAATCCCTCGTTCAAGAGAGTACCGATACCTACTGCCGAGCGAATCCTCCCGTCTTCCCCCTCTCCCGCTTCCGTCACTCCCAAGTGCAACGGGTAATCCATCCCCTCTTTTTCCATCTGCCGCACCAGCAAACGCACCGCCTCCACCATCACGCGGCAATCGCTGGACTTCAAGGAGATCACCACGTTATCAAACTCTTCGTCACGACACACGCGCAAGTACTCCATCGTCGCCTCCACCATTCCGGCAGGCGTATTCCCGTAGCGACTCATAATCCGGTCAGACAGGGAGCCGTGATTCGTACCGATTCGCACCGCCGTGCCGTGTTCCCGGCACACGTCCAGAAACGCAGTGAACTTCTCCCGCAACCGCCGCAACTCCTCCCCGTATTCCTCGTCCGTGTAAACCAACGTCTGGAACGTGGCGCGCTTGTCGACGAAATTACCGGGATTGATACGTACCTTCTCCACGTGTTTCGCCGCCTCCATCGCTGCCTCCGGGTTGAAATGTATATCAGCCGAAAGCGGTGTAGTGTACCCCCTCCGGCGCAATTCCGCGTGTATATTGGCTAAATTTTTCGCTTCCTTTACCCCGGGAGCCGTGATACGCACCAGTTCACCTCCCGCGTCAATAATCCGTATCGCCTGCTCCACGCAAGCCTCCGTGTCCATCGTGTCCGTGTTCAACATAGACTGCACGCGCACCGGATACTCCGACCCGATATAAATATCACCGACTTTTACTTGTTTTGTTTTCCGACGACCCATGTTTTAATTTTAGATTTTAAATTTTAGATTTTAGATTCCCATCACGCTACATCCTAAATTTTAAATTCTAAATTCTAAATTTTATTCATTATTCTTTTCAGATTCTGAAGGTTATGCCTATTCGCCATATCCTTCCCTTCCGGGGTGTAAAGATAGTCGATTTCTTCTTTAAAATGATCATAAACCCGAGTTCTTACCACTTTCATCGTGGAATTTATCATCCCGTTCTGCTCTGTCAACGGTTCGGGCAGGATAGCCACCACCGCGGGCAACCACCTTTCCGGGAACAAATTAGCATAGCGCCCGCCAACCCGGTAAGCCATCAATTCTTCCTGCAACTTCTTTATCATCAAACGATAGGAATCCGGGGAATCTGGTTCCATGTTCCGTTTCCCGACATATTCCCGCAAGGCGGCTTTATTCGGCACGATCAACCCCGCCGTGTAAGGCGATTGATTGTTATACAATATACAATAATCTATGTACCCGGATTGCTCGGCTATCGTTTCCTCGATACCCTCCGGACTATATTTCTCCCCGTCATTCGCGATCAGCAATGACTTGAACCGCCCCAGCACGTACAGCCAACCCGCTTCGTCCAGATATCCCAGATCACCCGTGTGCAACCAGTCATCGACAATCGTTTCGGCAGTGCTTTTCTCGTTGCGCCAATATCCTTCCATCACGTTTCCACCCCGGATCCACAACTCCCCCTTCTGCCCGTGAGGCAACGGCTTCCCGTCCTCGTCGCAAATCAGGATATCCATCGGTTTTACCAGCGTTCCGGACGAACCGAAACGGTGGCGCCCGGGCGTGTTGGAACTAATCACCGGGGATGCCTCCGACAACCCGTAGCCTTGAAACATCGGCACGCCCAATGCCGCGTAATAACGTTGCAACTCAATATCCAACAAGGCACCGCCCCCGACAAAGAAGCGCAAATTTCTCCCGAACACCTGTTTCCTGATTTTCGAGAACAACACCGCGTCCCACAATTTCACCAGAGGTTTCAACAAGCATCTCCATCCCTTGCCCCGGTCGTCCCCGAAACCGTTGTATTTATAAACGAGCCTTAATCCTGTCCGGTATAAACGTTCCGTGAAACGTCCTTGTGCCCGTATGCCCGCTTCTATATTTTTACGGAAATTCTTTGCCAACGCCGGAACGCTCAACAATATATGAGGTTGCACCTCTTGCAGGTTCACGGGAATATTGCGCAAATACTCCATTCCCGATTGCCCGTAATCCACCGACGCGACCGAAGCCCCGTTATACATGAACGAGTAAAGCCCCACCGTGTGGGCAAAACTATGATCCCACGGCAGGAACAGCAACACTTTATAATAATCCGGTATCCGGATAAGCGAATCCGATTGCAACACGTTAGTCACGTAATTCCGGTGCGAGAGCATGATACCTTTCGGCTCGGCAGTCGTCCCCGACGTGTAAGAGATATTCACGAGGTCACGTTCGTCGATAGCCTTCACCCTTTCGTCCAGTTCGTTCCGGTGTCCCGCCAACCATTCCGCTCCCTTCCGCTGCAATTCCTCGAAACCGATATAACGCCCCTCGTTCACCGCGGAATCCAACACGATAATCTTCTCCACGCCTTGTACCCGATCTTCAATCCCTTTCACCCGGTTCAGGAAATTCGACGAAACAACCAGAAACCTCGCTTGTGAATGTTCTATCCGGAACACAATCTCCCCATCCGTCAACTTAATCGACAACGGCACGTTCACCCCCCCGGCATACAACATCCCCAGCTCCGAATAAGCCCATTTATTGCACCCCTCGCTCAACAACGCCACCCTCTCGCCACGCTCCAACCCCAACATACACAATGCCCCGGCGAAGTTCATCACCTCCCGTTTCACCCCCGTGTACGTCGTCGCCCTGTATTCCCCGTCCTTCTTCTCCCATAAATAAGGTCTGTCGGGAAACATTTCACAACTTCTCTCGAATAAGTCTATAATCGTCTTCATATCTTTCATCATACCCACAAAGCTAACAAAGAATTTCCATTCTTACGAACAAAACGCTTCATTCGTTGTCATAAGTTACCATAAGGCAATGCCTGCAACCACAATTCCATGAAACGATCGTACACGCGATAGCCCTTATCGGATTTAAAAACGTATTCTTTATCCATCAAAATAGGATTACTCTGTCCTGCCACCCATCCCGGCATCCCGTAATATTCTTTCCGTCTTCTTCTCCATGTAACAATTCGTGATATGCCAACGATGCTCGTCAAGCCAATA
>NZ_CAUFYA010000081.1:0-9050 GCF_959596855.1 uncultured Butyricimonas sp. | reverse complement strand
CGACAGTTCTGACGATCACCCCGTAATTCTTGGGGCGTATACTTTCAATCAGTCGTTTCAAACGCTTCCGTTCCTCGACCGACTTAATTTTTTGTGACACCGATACCTTTTCAGAAAAAGGCATCAACACAAGGTGACGACCGGCGATACTTAACTCAGACGTCAAACGCGGTCCTTTCGTAGATATAGGTTCTTTCGCCACCTGCACGGCAACGTATTGTCCCACGGAAAGCACTTCCCCGATTTTCCCATTCTTGTTGATTTCCGGCTCCAGCTTCAATTTAGCGACAGGCATCCCTTTCCGAGCGATACACTGTTTGATATAACTGTCTAAAGAATAAAACTGGGGACTGAGATCAAGGTAATGTAAAAAGGCGTCTTTCTCGTAGCCCACATTAACGAAAGCAGCATTCAACCCGGGCATAATCTTCTTGACTTTCCCGTAGTAGATATCCCCTACTGCAAACTTTACGCTAGTCTTCTCCGTCGTCAACTCTACCAATCGCTTGTCTTTTAACAAAGCGATCACAATTTCTTCCGCTTTTACATCTATGACTAACTCAGTATTCACTACCCGATAATTAATCTATTAATCAAAATAAACCTAAAGGCACTGTAGCCCTTAGGTTTATATTTTCTACTCACAAACGATGACTATTTCTTCTTATGTCTATTCTTTCTAAGTCTCTTCTTCCGTTTGTGAGTGGCCATCTTATGTCTTTTTCTCTTTTTTCCGCTTGGCATAATTTCACTCCTTTCTTTATTTTACTTGATCTTTAACCTGATTCACGAAACTCTTCGAAGGCTTGAACGAAGGTATATTGTGAGCCGGGATCTTGATTGTTACATTTTTGGAAATGTTACGAGCGGTTTTCTCTGCTCTCTGCTTCACGACGAAGCTACCAAAACCTCTTAAATACACATTCTTTCCATCAATTACAGAACCTTTAATCGCTTCCATGAAAGCTTCAACAGTCGTTTGTACTGCAACTTTTTCAATACCAGTGGTTCTGGAAATTTCATTCACAATGTCCGCCTTTGTCATTTTCTTTAAGTATTTAATATTCAATAATATATTTCATTTATCCTAGATTTCAGTCTGCAAATATATATCTTTTCCACAAACAATGAAACAAACTTCGCCATTTTTGTCAATATTTTTTGATGTCTATGTTATTCAAGCAAAGGATAAACCCTATAATCGTACCCGTAATAAAACAATTTTCTCATCTTTTTTCCTATATTTGTACCCGATAACAGCTAACTCGTCGTTTTTATAGTATAATTTACAATTTAATTAAAAGAAGTATGAGAAAATCTATTGTATGCGTGTTCATGATGCTTTGTGCATTACATTTATTCTCTTCCTGCAACGACGGGATTGTCAGAACATGGAAACTTAGTCAAATCAAAACGGAAGAAGTCCCGGGAGGGAAACCGAAGTTCGTGTCCGGACCTCTATTCATGACATGGGAAGCATCCAACGATGCCGTGCTGGGCTTCTTCAAAGTTACAGGCATCCCCACGATGGTCGTTCCCATGGGAAGCAGCAAGCTGGCTCAACAATTAAAAGACATCACGTTCCAGAAAGACGGTAATGTTGTTGTGACCTATGCGGTTCCAAACCAAGAGGGAACAGAACCCCAATGGGAAAAATCCAAACCGGGAATGGTTACATACAAGGTAAAAGACGATCAAATCCTCTTTTTCCCGAATGTTGACAATCTTCTGGCTTCCTTGCCGGCAGACAGCTTGAGAAACAACGCCACGCTGAACGAGGCCGTTGAAATGGTAAAGAACGGCATCCCGGTAAACTACAAGCTGGAAGGCAACACGGCGAAATTATTTATCGACAAACCTTTCATTGAAAAAATATTCCCCCTCATTCTCGCCGGACTCGATAACGTTGATCCCGCCACGATGGGAAACATGGGCGGAATGATCAAAGGATTGCTTCAAGGCATCCCCTCCGTTTTGCAAAAAACCACGAAACTGGAAATAGGGTTGAATCTGGAAAAATAGATACAACCGAATTTGAAAAAGGTAAGGTAAAAATCAACCTTACCTTTTTATTACGATATTCCTTTCTCGAACCGTTTCCCTACCCCCACTTAGCCTTTCCCCACCTCCATAAACACAGTAGAATTAAATCATAAACACACCATCAACAGTGATTTACGTTCATGCTACGTCCATGCTTCGAAGATGATACGTCCATGGTGGCGAGCATCGGTAATGCAAGCATTAACAAAGGGGTAAGCAAGACACAAGAGATAATTTACAAAATATATTTTTGTTTCTCCGAAAATATTCCGTAATTTGTGACGAATTTTAACCCATACTTATTGATATATGGTAAACAAAGTCATTCTAATCGGAAATGTCGGGGGAGATCCCGAAGTAAGATACCTCGACGGAGGTGTAGCCGTGGCTCGTTTCAGCCTTGCCACATCGGAGGTGTACAATAACAAAAACGGGGAACGCGTGACGCAAACCGAATGGCACAATATCGTTCTTTGGCGAAATTTAGCCCAGATAGCGGAGAAATACGTGAAAAAAGGCATGATGCTATACATCGAGGGACGCATCAGAACCCGTTCATGGGACGACCAGAACGGCGTGAAGCGTTACACGACGGAAATCTACGGAGACAACTTCCAGATGTTATCCCGCAAGCAAGACGGCAACGACCGTTCGCAAGACACCCCCATGCCACCGGCACCGGATTTGAGCGCGGGAAGTGACGATAGTGACGATCTACCGTTTTAGTTTTTACGCCTATTCTTTCGGCGATTTAAGTTTAACCAATTATTCTAATTTTGGACGCAGATTATATTCCCCTCGCGGGACAGGTTTTCACGGGTGCCTTCACCCTTATTGATTTAGTTTTTTGCATCTTATTATTGTTCTTATTATTGTGCTCCGCGCTGGTTTCCGGGTCGGAAGTGGCGTTCTTTTCGCTCTCCCCCTCGCAATTAAAATATCTGGAAGACAAGGGCTACCACAAAGCACTCAAATTGCACGAGAAAGCGGACAGACTGCTCGCAACGATATTAATATCCAACAATTTCGTCAACGTGGCTATCGTGGTGATTTCCACCTATCTGGTCAATTCCTTGTTTGACTTCTCGGCATACCCGGTACTTGGTTTCGTCATTCAAGTCATCGTGGTCACTTTTGTGATTTTGCTGGTCGGGGAAATCATCCCGAAACTATACGCCAACCGTTCGCACCTCAACATGGTCATTTTCATGGCAGGTCCGCTGACATTTCTGTCCCACGTGTTCCGTCCCCTATCCACCTTGTTGATAGGTTCGACCTCGATTATCCGGAAACGCATGGATAAAAAAGACGGAATCTCTATTGACCAGCTTTCCAAGGCTCTCGAGTTAACACAAGATACTTCAATCAACGAGGAAAAGGACATTCTCGAGGGAATTGTCCGTTTCGGCAATATCGATGCGATAGATATCATCTGTCCCCGCATCAACGTGATTGCCATTGACTCGCAATCCACGTACAGGCAAGTGAAAGAAATCATATCGGAACACGGCTACTCCCGTATGCCTGTTTACGAGGAAAATCTGGATAATATCATCGGTATCCTCTACGTCAAAGATTTATTGCAACACTTGGATGAAACCGACGAGTTCAAATGGCAGACGTTGATACGTCCGGCATACTTCGTGCCCGAAACCAAAAAAATCAATGACTTGCTGGAAGAATTTCAAGTAAAGAAAGTCCATCTGGCTATCGTCGTGGATGAATACGGCGGTACTTCCGGTATTGTCACCATGGAAGACATCATCGAAGAGATTGTCGGCGATATCAACGACGAGTACGACGAGCAAGAGATTGCCTATACCCGGGACAAAAACGGGGCTTACGTGTTCGAGGCTTCCACCCTCTTGAACGACTTCTACAAAATCACGGATATTGATGAAGACACGTTCCGGGAAGTGGAAGGCGATGCGGACACGCTCGCCGGATTGATACTTGAATTGAAAGGCGAATTACCTCAAAAAAATGAAATAATCACTTACAAGGAACATCAATTCAAAGTCCTTGAAGTAGACAACCGCCGCATCAAGAAGATACAATATTCTAGTTTATAAGGTTCATAAAGTTTATAAAGTTCATAAGGTAACCAAGCACCAGCGGGGACTAAAAACTTTATGAACCTTATAACTTTACAAACTTTATAAACTTTATAAACTTTATAAACTTCCTTCACTGCATCGATTTCCCGTGCACCGTGTACGGGGTACGTATACCCAATATTTTACACAGCGTGGGTAAAAGATCGGATATCATGGCATCTTCTTTTATCCCCGGTTTCACGCCCGCCCCGTACAGGTATAGCGGCACGATAGAACGTTTGCTGTGACGGAAATAAGTATCCTCCATTTCCTTCAACTCGGAAACCCACGTCGGGTGAATACAGAAAAGCACGTCACCGCTACGTTTGTGCGAGAATGAATTTTGCACCAACCGGTTCATACCATCGGGGAAAGAGGTATGAATCAATGAATAAGCGGTCATCACTTTCGCCACGCCCTCGAACTCGATCATGAAATCGGCCACCTTGTCCTGAACCTCCTTCACTTCCAGCTTTCGTTCTTCTATCAGCCCCCGGTTCAAGTAAATTTGTCCCTGATCGTAATCGGCTATCCAATCACCGGGACCGTATATTAATGCCAGATAAGATTTCAGTAACGCCACCGCCCGGAAAATACTGAAACAATCGGAATTGACTTTTATCTTCCGCAAATCCTCCGGCATCAATTCCCGCGTTTCCGAAAAAGTCATGAATACCGTGTAGTTTCCTTTCCCGACCTTGGCATCCAACTTTCTCAACAGTTCGGCAACATCCATATCCAAACGAATCAACATATCTTTCTCTTCCTCCGAATCAATGGCAAAATCTCGATACATGTAATCCAGACAGGAGAAATTCACCGCCAGAAGATCGGGATCGTTATCCTCCCCCAAACGTTCCGCGTCAATCAACTTTTCCGCCAAGACTCGCACAAGAGTATTCCCGTAAGGGGTAGCCTTCAATACCCGGTAAGTATTGTATTCCCTTTTCGCCCGGGCTATATCGTAATAGAAATGATTGCGCAACCGGATACGTGCCGCCGATTTATCCTCATCGGAAAGCATCATCCATCCTTTGTTCACGAAATGATCGCTCTCCACCCACGTGTTGTAAGCCCTTAACCAATCGGGTAACACCGGTTGATAATAAGTAGACGATACCCACTTCCCGGTCTTCTCGCTAAACCAGATAGCCATATCCGCGCTAGACCCGCCGCTCAACACGGCTTCATCGCCATTCATGGCCACACTGTACACCCGGGACATCGGATTATTCATCTTCATCGCGCTTCCCAGACTCATCGTCTGCAAATAATCCGGAGCCAGACTTTTGACACTATCCGCTTGCTGCTCACCGATTTCCGTATAACGATCTGAATTTGTTGCAAATTGCCGTTTCCGACGCAAACGATCATACCACGCTCTCGACACGATACCGTGTTCCGCGGGAAGCATCCCCGTGTATATCGAAGCATGGTCCACCCCCGTCTGCGTGTACATGTAATTGTAATTGGCATTCACCCGCAAGCCCTGTTGTACCAATCGTTTCAACCCGTTTTCGGACAACTTGTCACCGTACATATCCAACCATTCCGGGTAAAAATGACTTACCACGATTCCCACGACCAATTTCGGTTTATTTCCCTCGGCAAACACGTTTTGCACGGCTAGAAACGCTAAACCGAGCAATATCAATTTTCTCACGACTAATATTCTCATAACATTCAGAAGTTTCAGATTCTCAGTATTCGTGCAAAAATAATCAGAATATGATAATTTACAACCTAAAATTCTTTCAATTCTTAATTGTTTCGTATCTTTACGCCAAGAAACTATAAACAACCACATCCATTATGACTGAGAAGAAGTGTCTATTAACTGACAAATTGAGGAATTACGTTTATCGTCACGGAACGGAACTCTCGGACGATAAACTAAAAGAAATGGGAACTTCCCTGGAAGAGATCAACGAGAACTTCTCGGGAATGGAGGATATAGCTAACAGCATTTTCGAACAGGAACGCGTAGCTTTCGAGAAGATATTTGAAGAATACGATTTTGACGGTTGGAACGCGATAGATATTTTATTACTGGTAGGAAATGAAATTCACGATCGTTTCTTTAACGTGTCGCCATCCGTTTCGTTCAAGTTGGCCGAAACATTCCCGGGTATTTTTGAAAGCCATAAACAACGGCGTTCCGATTTTATTTACGAGAAGATAAAAATAAATATAGAGAAGGGGATGCAACAGGGAATGTACAAAGATGATGTATCCAGCGAAATGGTCGCTCGCATGTATATCGCCAAACTCAACGACATTCACAACCGGGAGATATATCCCCCGGAAGTATTTGACTTCGGAACGATTTTCAATAACCTGATCGATGGCGTGATTCGCACGATCACGAACGAGGAGGGGTGGCAATATTACAAGCAAAGGAAACAGCTGTACAGCGTGTTGAGTTTTAACAGGTAAAATAAAAAAACATGAGCGTAAAATATCAAATAGACGATATAGATCGGAAAATCTTGTCCCACTTGGTGAAGAATGCAAGAGTCCCTTTCCTCGAGATAGCGCGGGAGTGCGGTATATCCGGGGCAGCGATACACCAGCGGGTGAAAAAAATGGAAGACGCAGGGATTATTGAAGGCTCACGTTTTATAGTGAAACCTGATGCCCTCGGGTTTGGCGTGTGCGCTTTCATCGGGGTAGTCCTCGATCACGCCCACACGTACAAAACCGTCGTGAAAGAAATAGAAAGTATCCCGGAAGTCATGGAATGCCACTTTATCACGGGAGGATTCACCTTCCTGTTGAAATTAAGATGCAATGACCACCAGCACCTGATGGATATTTTAATCAACACCCTTCAAAACATCCCGGGCATAGCCAAAACGGAAACTTTCATTTCATTGGATGAACTGATTGACCGGCAAATCATGTTAACCGCGAGCGAACAATAGTTCGCCTGCGGCGAGTTGCAGGTTGCTTTCCTAGCGTACACCTCCTCTGTTTATACAAGCAACACTTCGTAAATCATGGAATCGACAATCACGAAATCAAAAAACTCCCTCCCGGCTTCGCCGTATTGAGCCCGGAAACCGGTCTCGAACTGGCTCTCGCTCGGCTACAAGGAAGCAAGCTTCCCGCTGCCCTCGCTTACTCGCCAGTTTCCCTCTATAAACAGAGGGAGAGTTGAGTTACAGTCCCTAACGCAAGAAAAGTAACTTGTAACCTGCCGCAGGCAATGCAACCTGCAACTCGCCGTAGGCGAATGAAACTTGCCGCAGGCAACTCCATCAAACCTTTCCGCCATCCTTTTTATGGGACAATTTCGGGGCGATTACTTTCAACACTCCCGGGTGGACTTTCACGGTAACGGGTGGATCCAACGTGTAAGGATCTCCGTCAATATGGGCTTTTGCCAAATCCCCTTCAATAAACGCCTCCGTGCATTGAATCTCGCTGAAATAAGGCAAGCGGGCAATCTTTGAATTCATGAAACAGTACAAGAAACGGGGAATCTGGTAATACTTGGGACGCTTCAATATACATATATCCACCAACCCGTCACGCAAGGAAGCCTTCGGGGCGATAGAAGCGTTATTGCCGTACTGCGAACTATTCGCCACGCTCAACACGAAGCACTCCTCCTCCCACGTCTTGCCGTTCACGTGAAAACGATAACGTTTACCGGGATAACGGAACCACATCCGCACGATTGAATAAATATACGAGAATATTCCCCTTATTTTCATGGTACTGAAGAAATGAGCCACCTCGGCATCAAACCCGAAGCCGCTCACGTTCAGAGAATAGAGCCCGTTAATCTCTACCACGTCTATATTCGTCGTTTCGCTCTTCAATATCTGTTTCAGCGCTTTTGTCATCATCTGGGAGAAACCCAAGTGGCGGGCAAACCCGTTACCGCTTCCAAGGGAAATTACCCCGAAAGCGATGCCCGTCCCCATGAGTGCCGTACCGATCTCGTTCACCGTTCCGTCACCGCCTGCCGCCACGATATGCGTGTAATTCTGACTTTTCGCCTGCTCCACGATCTCTTTCGCGTGCCCGGCATACTCCGTGAATCGAATATTATACTCGATATGCTTGTAGGCGGCAATATGCCGGATACGGTATGGAATCTCCCACCCCAAGCCAAATCCCGAAATCGGGTTCACGATAAACAATATTCGATATTTATCCATCTTTTCAATTTATGATTTAAGATTTATGATTTAAGATTTAAAACACGAACAACTAGCACGCAATCATAAATCCAAAATCATAAATCGTAAATTACTTCGTTTTTCTTCCAATCCCGTAATACTCATACCCAAATTCCTGCATTTGTTCCGGGTTGTAGATGTTTCTTCCGTCAAAGATAATCTTGTGTTTCAAGGCTTTCTCGATAAAGGTAAACTTCGGTATCTTGAATTCTGCCCATTCCGTCACGACAATCAAGGCGTCGGCACCCTCCAAGGCATCGTACATATTATCTGCATACTCTATCCGGTTGCCGATCCGCCGCTTGCACTCTTCGACCGCAACAGGATCGAAGGCCCGTACCACGGCACCCGCTTCCAGCAATTTCTCTATCAACACCAGCGAGGGGGCTTCCCGCATATCATCCGTTCCGGGTTTAAAAGCGAGTCCCCACATGGCGAAACGTCTTCCCTTCAGCTCTTTTCCAAAACGCAAGGTTATTTTCCGGAACAACACGCTCTTCTGGTTCTCGTTCACACGTTCCACGGCCTTCAATAATTCAAGACTATGCCCGTGGTCGTCACCCGTGCGAATCAACGCCTTCACGTCTTTCGGGAAACAAGAACCGCCGTAACCGCAACCGGCATTCAGGAATTTCTTCCCGATACGGGTATCGCTGCCGATTCCTTTCTTCACGGACTCCACGTCCGCACCCACGATTTCGCACAGGTAAGCGATATCATT
>NZ_CAUFYA010000080.1:0-10703 GCF_959596855.1 uncultured Butyricimonas sp. | reverse complement strand
AGTCAGCTCCTTCCATTCCCGGGATATTGTAAACCGGACATTCCTTTCTCATCACTGCAATATCAAAGCCTTGACCGGGACCGCAATACGCTTCGACGGAATCAATATGAGGAATGCCTACATTTGTATTCTCCACGTGCGGGATGCCTATATCTTCTTTTTTCAGCATTTCACCTTCGCCTGTGAGAAGCCATCCCATGTTTAATTCCGGAAAGTTATGAGAAATATTCTTGATTTTTTCGGGTTGAATTGATTTTCGGATATTCCCCACATACCCTGTACTTAGATTACATGTCTTTTCAAATCTATTAATTGCAATTTTTTTATGTCTAATAAATTCCAAAAGTCTCTCTTTTACAGTTGTTTCCATATCTTATAAATATTATCTATGAGAATACCTCATAACTAATTTTGAAATTAAGAGCAATGCTCATATATTTGCATCATCAAATACAACAAACACAACATCATCAATATTGATAGTATTTGCGATGATTTGCAAACGTAATAATTTAAATTTAAAAAATGCAATAATTATGAATGAAATTGTAGTGAGACACGGAGATGTAACAAGGTTAGCAAAAATTTGCGGATGTTCAATACAATCCGTTCGTTTTGCTTTGAAAGGTAGGCTAGAAAGTGCTCTAGCGACGAAGATTAGAAAAGAAGCCATAGCCATAGGAGGGGTAGAAATGTCGGAAAGGCGTTTAGTTCGAATCGTTAAATAAATGACAAGTTATGGGACGCACGAGAAAAGTAGGTGAGATCGTAAAGGTTGAAAAAAAGTGGTTATCTACGGCAGAAACAAAGAGATACCTCGATTGTGGGGAAGATTTTCTATACAATTTGCGGGATACAGCCGCGATAAGTTCCACGAAGATAAACGGTAAATACTTCTACGAATTGTCTAGTATCGAACGGCTTCTTGAAAAAAATAAAGTAAAAGCTATAAAATGATAATAACACCAGTAGCAACAAGCGAGGGCGTGAAAATATACATGACACGCTTTCATGGACACGTGATACACTTGTATTGCTATCCTGACGGTAAAATCTATTTTGGCTCGAATGACGTTCGTGTCATGAATCAATTCGAGAGTAGTGACGAATTTAAAACAGTAATGAAAAAATTAAATAATAATTATCATGACGAAAGACAGTGTAAGGTATAATGTAGAATCGATAAAAGGTCTATTGGATGCGATAGACACCTCGGAAATGATAGACAAGACAAACATAATCGCGGATTGTGCTCCCGGGAACGTAGACATGGATGATGTTAATGTGCTTTGCAGGTGCATCATTCAACTCATGGGATTACTTAATTGCATGAATTACGAGGTTGACAGCTTCCTTAAAAGGCTTGAATCAGAAGACATCGAGAAATAACCCAATGAGTAAATTATTTTGACTATGAAAAAAGTACAATTGGCAATAACTAGAGAAGAGGCGGAATTTATTTTGGATTGCTTGTATTCTGCCAAAAACGAGAGTGTTGAATTGATGGATTACAACCAGAAGAAAATCAATGAAGTATCTTCCGGGGAGACAATTGATTTATACCGGATAAAAAAGTTATGCGAGAACGGTATCGAGGAACAAAAGAACCTTGAAATTGCCGGGAAGATTGAAAGTAAGATTAAAAAGCTTTTCCCTCCATGTCCTTTCTGAAAAACCTGAATCAACCGAGAGATAATCTAATGTACTTGTGTTGGTATGTTAGGTTGCGGTTAATGGGATATTCAAGGAATGTTACCCGGATCGCTTTAAAAGGTAAGGGTGGTCGGTTTTATAAAAAGTAAAATGGAAGTGAATAGAAAATCATTCGTGTTTTATAAAGATTGGATGGAAGCAATAAGGGACTTGCCGGATGACATCAGGCTGGAAATTTACGAAAGCATAATAGTGTATGCGACATCGGGAAATATTCAGGGGTTGAAGCCTATGGCTAAGGTTGCTTTCAACTTTATAAAAACGGACTTAGACAGGGATGCTGAAAAGTATATGTCTACGACAGAGAGGAATAGGAACAACGGGGCACGGGGAGGTAGACCGAGAAAGAAAACCCACGATAACCCAAAAAACCCAAGTGGTTTTTATGAAACCCACGATAACCCAAAAAAACATGATAATGATAATGTAAATGATAATGATAATGTAAATGATAATAATCCCCCTATAATCCCCCTTGGGGATGCCGAGAGTGATTTTGAATCTTTCCGGAAAGAGTACCCGGGTAAAAAACGAGGGCTAAAGACGGAGTTCGAGAATTTCAAGAAGAAGCACAAGGATTGGCAGAATGTTATTCCCGTGTTGCTTCCGGCTATTCTGGCACAAATTGAAGAAAGAAACGCTTTGCTGTCCGCCGGGAAATTTGCCCCGGAATACGCGAACTTATCAACGTGGATAAACCAACGACGCTGGGAGTACGAGACGGCGCATGTCAAGAAAACGATTTTAGGAGATGGAGAGTTCGTTCAAGACGGGAAACGATATTACGGTGATCCGAGAGGTACGAAAATACCGGTTCCGGATAATGCCACACCAAGACCGTCAGCGTTTCATGGTTGGAGTAAAGAATTTAATGATTGGGTGATGTTATGAATTTCAGTGATCTAGGCATAGAAATACCAAATGGGAAAAGTGGGAACTTGAAAACCTATTGCCCCAAGTGTCGTGGTTCAAGATCGAATAAACGAGATCGAAGTTTATCCGTGAACGTGGCGGAGGGGGTATTCCATTGCCATTACTGCGGTTGGTCGGGAAGTATTCACGAGAAGGAAGATTACAAGATGAAACAAAGCTACATTAGACCGAGATACGATAACGTCACTAGTCTATCAGACAAGGCGGTAAAGTATTTCGAGGGGCGCAAGATCACGCAAAGCACGCTAAAGGAGATGAAAATTTCCGAGGGGATGGAGTTCATGCCACAAAAGGGGAAGAAATGCAACACGATCCAGTTTAATTATTTCGAGAACGGTGAACTTGTAAATATCAAGTACCGGACCGCCACGAAAGATTTCAAGCTGTGTCAAGGTGCCGAACTCATCCCGTACAATATCGATGCCATCAAGGACTCGAAAGAGTGCGTTATAACCGAGGGAGAATTTGACACGTTAAGCTATATCACTTGCGGGTACAAATTCGCCGTTAGTGTGCCGAATGGTGCCAATGCTAACTTGTCGTATCTCGATCGGTTCATAGATTCTCATTTCGAGAACAAGGAAACGATTTATATCGCTTCTGATTCCGACCAAAAAGGGTTAATGCTCCGCTCGGAGTTGATCAGGCGATTTGGCTCGGAGAGATGTAAAATTGTCGAGTACGGTGATGGTTGCAAAGACGCCAACGAACATCTGATCAAATTCGGTTCCGTGTCCCTCGTGAAGACTCTAACCGACGCGAAGGAGATAAAAATCGATGGCGTGTTCACCGTGTCGGATTTTGAGAGTGATTTGGATATGCTATTCGAGAGAGGGATGCAAAAGGGGACTCTGATCGGTCACGAGAATTTTGACAAGTATTGCAGTTTTGAGACCAATCGGCTCTGTGTAGTGACCGGTATTCCCGGGAGCGGTAAATCTGAATTTATAGACGAGATCGCTGAAAGATTGAATGTCTTTCACGGGTGGAAATTTGCTTTTTTCTCCCCGGAGAACGCACCCTTGCAGTATCACGCCAGCAAGATTATATCGAAGATAACCGGAAGACAGTTTGACAAACAACATTTATCTACTCCTGCTTATCGGCATGTAAAGCGATACATGGAGGATAATTTTTTCTTCATGGGAGGTGATAATTTCTCGCTAGATTCTATCTTGGAACGAGCTAGATATTTAGTCCGGAGACGTGGAATAAAATGTCTTGTTATTGACCCGTGGAACCGGGTGGAGAGTGATATTTCTAACGGGATGAGTGAAACAAACCACATCTCAAAGCAGCTTGATAAGATGACTATTTTCGCTCAAAAACATGATGTTTTGGTTATCCTTATGGCTCATCCAACGAAGATGAAGAAAACAGCCACCGGGGAGTTCGAGGTACCGACGTTATACGACATTAATGGGTCAGCTAATTTCTACAATAAAGCTGATTACGGGTTGACGGTACACAGGAACAAGTCTAACGGTGTTGTGGACGTGTATATCCAAAAAGTGAAGTTCAGACATCTCGGGGAGCCGGGTGTAGCGAAGTTTAAATATAATATCAATAACGGTCGATATTCCCCTTTCGATTTGTTGGATCAAACTAATGTTAAATGGGATAATACGAATCATTTAGAACAAAAAGAAGAAGAGCGGCAGCCCGTAATATTTGATAATTCAGATTTCGAGCCAGCGCCGTTTTAACAATTAAAATTAAAAACTATGGTAAAAACAAGTGATAGAATAGGAAAACCGTTCGTGGTTATAATGGAGGGAGTGAAAATGCTTGTAACAGCAGTAAAAATAGAAAACTCGTTATCATCTCCATGTGCTTCATGTGTCCTTCGGGGATTCAGGATAATTGGATCGAGTCAACACCCGCGTAACTGTCAGCGCATCGCACCCTCTTGCATGGCACATAAGCGAAAGGATAACAATAGTATTGTATACAAGAAGATAGATCATGCCGACGAAGCCTAAGCCACAGAAACGCCCGTGGGTGCCGGAGCGGGTGCCTAATGACAAAATGCAACACCGGGCTAAAAGCGCCCCGGAGTATCACACCTCCCGATGGACGAAAGAAAGTCGAGCATTCAGGGCAAAATACCCGCTTTGTAAGATTTGCGAGAGTAGGGGAATTATACAGGAGTCCGAGGTGGTTGATCATATTATTCCCGTTCCTATTTGTAAGGATTTTTGGGATAAAACTAACTGGCAAGCCTTGTGTAACAAGTGCAATATCGAAAAAGGTAACCGAGATAAAATATTAATAAATGGAAGAAATTGTGATACAAATAATCGCTGAAATACAGCAAAGCAAGGTGGAGTGTGATGTTGTACCGACACACGTGTTGTATTACAAGGATTTACTCCCGAAAGTTAGGGCGAGAGTCTTGGTTGCTATCGAGAATCTCCTGTCATCCGGCAAGTTGACAATGGTAAACACTATAAACGACACGGCTTATGATCTCGGTGATTGAATTGATAAATCCATCCGGGCAAAGAAAAGAGCTGCTAACGAGCGAGTATATTGAATTACTGGGGAAATACTTGAAAACGAAGGCTTTTGCCGAATGGAGTAACAAGAGAAATATTTCCGGGACTTTCAAGGTGGGGAAAGAAGAGAGAACGAGTGTTTCGGCAATAGAGATGTTTTTGAAGGATACAGGATATAAAATTAACATGATAAACAAGTAATTATGAGAAGTAATCTTTCAGTTGTTTACAACAGGCACGAGATCATGAGCGTGCATCGTAATGACAAGACAGTATTAACCGTCTTGGTGGACTTTATCCGGGAGTACATGGCTAAAAGTCATCGTCCGGATCATTACAAAAGGATGTATTTAATCGCGGCAAATCATCTGTCTGCCTTCGGAGAGTACATCGAAAAGACAATCTACACGAATACCTTGAATGATGAAGGATTGCAAGAATTCGTTCACTTTCTTCAAGAGCAACAAAATTTGATGTCGTCAACTGTTAAGGGAATGATTGAACGGGTTAAGGCTATGTTACAAAGAGCATATAACGGAGGTTATCCGGTTGATCCCACTTTCCGTGATTTCATTTATCGTGATGACGAGATAAACACGATATTCCTGTCGATGACGGACATCGCCCGGTTGTATTATTTCAGAGGCTTGAAAAAGAATCAAGAGATCGTGAGAGATTATTTTATCATTGGGTGTATGACTGCGTTACGTTATTCTGATTATTCTCGTTTGACAAAGGATAATTTTTTTGAAGGGAAAATTTCAATCCGCACAAAAAAAACAAAAGCTCCCGTTGTTGTCCCGGTTCATAAATTTGTTAGGGAGATCATGGAAAAATACAACTGGGAGTTGCCGAAGGCAAAGAGCATACAGTATTTCAACAAGGTTATAAAGGAAATTTGTAAAAAAGTTGGTTTCACGGAGTTGATACCTTACGAAAGGCGTAAAGGGTTGTATTTCACGACAACCATGCGTCCGAAATACGAGTTGATATCTTCACACACGGCTCGTCGATCTGCTGCCACGAATATGTTCCTTTCAGGAATCCCTACATTACGCATAATGAAGATCACGGCTCACAGGAGCGAGCAGATATTTTACAAGTACATAAAGATTTCAAACGAGGAGAATGCGATCACACTCTCCGCACATCAGTTTTTTAATTAATTAAACAAATTGAGGGAGTCTGGTCCGGTAGGAATCCGGGAATTAAAAGAAGTTCCACCAGCACCTCAAATTTTAAAATTAAACGATTTGAACCATGGAAGAGAGAACAATGTATATAATTACCAATGTGTGTGGGGATATGATGCTTGGAACTGAATGTTATATGAAATCTCTATGCATCGAGCGGTTTGTAAAGAAATCACGATACACGTGGAAGCAATGGTATCGACAAGGAGCACGTTGTAAGAAAGTTAAAGTTACTTACGAATTTATTTGAAAACGATTTGAATTATGAGTGATAATATTAGTATAACAAAAAGCGAAAAACAATGGATTGAGGAATTGAGTCGTCTTTTGAAAAGACAGCCTAAAACAATAACAATTTTTTGTTCCCCTGGCGAAATCGAACTATACAGCAAAAAATGTTTCCGTGGCACTGATGGAAGGGTAATGAAAGACAAAGAAATAACATCAATCCCTTATTGTGGTGATTGTGGCGCACATTAAATCAATAACGATATGAAGCAATGGAAGAACACGTGAAACGTAGTATAGAGCTTATTTGTAACCTTGAAACGGATAAAACATATAACCTTGGTTTCTCCGGCGGGAAGGATAGTGTCGTTCTTCTTGATATAGCGAAGAAATCCGGTGTAAAATTCGAGGCTTTTTACTCGAATACCACGATTGACCCTCCCGGAACAATTCCATTTATTCGGGAGAATTACCCGGAAGTTAAGATATTAAATCCGAAAGAATCTTTCTTACAGCTTGTGGCTAGAAAAGGTTTCCCCTCTCGGCAAAGACGTTTTTGTTGCGAGCTTCTAAAAGAGAACTACGGGATAGGTAAGCGAAACTTGGAAGGTATGCGCCGGGATGAATCTAACAACCGGGCAGGATATGAACCGGAGCAATGCGACAGCAGGAAGAGTATGAAAGGGGCTTGCCACGTTTTACCCTTGGTTTTTTGGACGGAAAAACAAGTTTGGGAGTATATTCACAAGCATCACCTTCCTTACATGAAGTATTACGATGCTCCTTATAATTTCACCCGTCATGGTTGCGTGGGTTGCCCTATCTCCACGAAATCGCAGATGAGACTTGAATTTAAGACATTCCCTCGCTACGCGATCAATATCATGAAAGCGATCAAGAAGTACATGGATACCCACCCGAACACTTTTTACGGGAAGAATTTTGATAACGAGTATGAAGCGTTTTATTACTACATAAATGAATTGACTTTACAGGATTTCAAATTCATGAAAACGGCTTCGATGTTCAAGAATGACTTTAAAAGTATGGTAATGGATTATTTGGGAATTTGATTCAATTAGATAGCATGGCGAACCGGGAAACATACACGAGAATAGTAACATGCCCCCATTGCGGGGGTGAAGGTTACACGAAAAAATGGAATGATCGAGAGCGTGAATACGATAGTGTGACATGCTCCGCGTGTGGAGGAGTGAGAGTATTAAGGAAGATTGTAAGGATAGAATACGAGAAGGTTGGAAATGAAATCAATAAACGAGATAATTAGCGAATTTCTAAGTTATCAGGATGTGAATGATTTGAGTCGTAAGGAGTACAAGTCAGTCATTAACTATTTCACTCGTTGGGTAGTTATAAATGGGCTTGATTTCTATCACTTAAAGAAATCTGATATTCTCCGGTACAAGTCAGATATGTTGCACGAGAAACTATCCGTGTACACGATCGGGTTGTATCTCACGGTAGTTCGGAAATTATTTGATTTTCTTTGTCAACAAGGATTTTATGAAGATAACATAGCGTTAGGCATAAAATCGCCGAAGAAAGATAGGGAGTACAGGAAAGGATACTTGTCAACGGAACAAGTGAAACAATTACTCGGGATTATTAACAGGGACACGATCGTGGGTAAAAGGGATTACGCTATCGTGTCCCTAATGGTGCGTACTGGTGTCAGGCGTGTTGAAGTCTGCCGGATGAAAGTCGGGGATATAACGAACGGTGAACGCACGTTGATTCGTTTACAACGCAAGGGGAAGGTCGATAAGAGTTGTAGTATCGGGGTAACAGGTAAAGTCTTGGATGTTATACATGATTATCTTGTTTGTCGCGACGACATGAACGAGGATAGCCCGTTATTCATTACACACAAGAAAGGTTACGCGAGTCAAGGTGTTAGTGATTTCATGATCTCACGAATGATCAAGAGATACTTGTGTATGATTAGTTTGAATGATAAACATTACACGTGTCATTCCCTTCGGCATACAGCCGCTATCTTGTCATTGAAAGCCGGAGCGAGTATATACGACGTGCAACAGATGCTAGGACACACGAGCATAGAAACGACACGGGTTTATTTAAGAGCGATAGACGCCGAGAAACGAGAGGATAACGCTGCAATACGTCGCTTGGATGAATTGTTCTAAGAAACGATAAAAACGATAAGATAAGTCGTTATTCATGTTGAAAAAATAGTCAATGGTAATTAAAGATATAATTTTATGTACATTTAATATTTGTTAAAATGAAAAAGTTTATAGAGAAAATCTATTGGGTTATTTCAGTTAGTAACTCGTTCAAGGGTAGGGGGGTAAAAAACTTTTTTGGTTCATTTGCTAAGACCCCATTCAACCCTTTTACACGCGCGTGCAAAATCGAGAGTTTTCAAGAAAGGGGATAACATGGCAGGAAGAAAACCAATATCGAACGAACTTAAAATTTTGAAGGGTACGGATCAGCCGTGTCGAATGAGGGATGAGGTGCGATTCGAGAAAGTGATTAAGATTCCCAAGCCCCCGGCATTTTTTAACGAGTACTCTAAAAGAGCATACAAGACAGCCACGACACAACTAGCGGAAAAAGGAATCTTGGACGTGGTAAATATAAATGCCGTGATAATGTACGCCTCGGAGATGGGAAAATACATGGAAGCACAGGAGATTCTAAAAGAAGAGGGGCGAATATTAACAGAGTACACGAAATTTGGCGAAAAGAAATACCGGAATCCTCTTGACAAGATGGCGAGCGAGTATTACACCAATGCCATCCGGTTAGCGTGCGAGTTGGGTATAACTCCTGCCTCGGCAAGTAAAGTGAAGGAGAAGCCAAAGGAAGAAAAAGACGAGTTTGATAATATAAACGAGATGTAATATGGGTAGAGGGAAGGAGTATATAAGAAAAATGCAACAGTACATTGATGATGTACTTTCCGGGGAGCGGAACGCCGGGATATTGGAAAAGTTAGCCGTTCAACGACACCTTGATGACTTGAAATATTCCGTTGAACGAGGAATCTATTGGGACGAGAAAGCCGCCATGAAAGCGTTATCCTTCTTTACCTTGTTACGGCATTATCAAGGAGAATGGGCGGGCAAGGAGTTGATACTAGAGGGGTGGCAGTGTTTTATTGTAGCTTCCCTTTTTGGTTGGAAAAAAGTCGGGGGAGTGAGAAGATTTAATACCGCTTACGTTGAGGTAAGCCGGAAAAACGGTAAAACCTTGTTGGCGGCTGGTATCGGGTTATATCTTCTTTACTTGGATGACGAGCAAGGGGCACAAATATATAGTGCCGCCGTGGATAAAGATCAGGCGAAGGTGTGTTGGGAGGCTGCCGTGGCGATGATCGAGCAGTCGGCGCCGCTCATGAAACGAACGATGTTAAGCAAGAAAGCGATTGCGGTAGAGAGTTCCCGGTCTACTTTTAAACCGTTATCCAAGGACACGAAAAATAAAGATGGGTTCAACCCTCACGGGGCGATTATCGACGAGTTGCACAAGTGGACTACCTTAGAAATCTACGACGTGATCCGTTCCGGTATGGGTGCCAGAAGGCAGCCGCTTATCTTTATAATCACAACGGCGGGGTTGAATCTTTCTCTCCCCTGTTATGGTGTTCGTAAGGTAAATACCGAAATACTAAAAGGTGACAAGATTCAGTTGGATAGGTTTATAATGATCTTCTCGATGGACGAGGGGGATGACTGGAAGGATTCGAGCAAGTGGGGTAAGGCAATCCCGAATTTAGGCGTGTCGGTAAAACCGGAGTTCATGCAGAGTGAATTTACAGCAGTGTTAAACGATCCATCCAAGGAACTGGAATTTAAAACGAAGAACTTGAATCTATGGGTGGATGCTCCAACCGTATGGATTCCGGATGACGTGATTCAAGCGAATAATTTCGGGACGAAAGACGAGGATTTGAAGGGTAAGGAGTGTTACGCCGGGTTGGATTTGGCGAGCACGGACGACATAACGGCTTTGGCGTTGTTCTTCCCGATGTTAGAACATCCTGTTTTGCGCTTGTTTTTCTGGGTTCCGGAGGCGAAAGTGAAGCAAAAAGCCGATCGGGTGGATTACAGGTTGTGGGTACAACAAGGATTTATCACGGTAACAGAGG
>NZ_CAUFYA010000079.1:0-10984 GCF_959596855.1 uncultured Butyricimonas sp. | reverse complement strand
TACTTCACTCATGCTTCATCGTTTTCAGGGTTCCACTTGTCCGTTAAAATCTCCCTTTGCGCCTGCCCGGTTGTGAGGACACGCCCGTCAACCGTTTTAACCTTGTCTTCAAGAGTTAAGGCTATCTCTCCCGTTTCCTCGTTTATAACCGGGAAATAGAGTTTAAAATCATCCTCGTGAAGGATAACCATCGTCCCGTCAAGAGATCGGCGGCGAGATTCTTGCAATATTCCCGCCCTGGCTGCTTTAGCCGTGTCGCAAAAAATGTAAAGGGGTTGTTGTTTCATTGTATTTAGATTTAATTAATTCTTCCTATTGATCTTATATATACATTCCCGAGTTGTTCCCGAATCTTAATCTCGATCTCTTCTGGCGACATGTTTTTCACGTCACGTTCGAGTTGTAACGTGATAACCTTTGTTTTGCTTACCAACTCGTCGTCATAAGCAACGAAATAAGATACTTCACGATTGGAACGAAGGATTATTGTACTGTGTATTCCCATTGTATTTAGATTTAAATTGTTACAAAAAAGCCGTTCTCGGGATCAACATCATCAATACCGGGAATGTTGTAAGGGATAAGATTCAATGTCCCGGACACGACCCCATAAGCGTTTTTGTTTTTCAGCATATTAGCACGATCGCCGTTTGTCGGCTGGAAATCCCACAGGTGGTAAACTGACTTGTCAGCGTTGAAAACCTCGTAACGGAGTACCTTGCCGTTAAAATACGAGCCGGTAGTACCGAATCCAATTCTCAAGAGACTACTGCTGTAGATTGCCCCACCTACCCCTTTAAATTCCTCGGGTACGCCGTTCACTGTCGCGGAGTATGTCCCATCCACGGCGATAGCCACTTCAACCCTGTACAATTTACCGGGCTGAACCACGGTCGTGCCGTAATACACGGTGGGGCTAGGTGTCGCTCCAGCTTCCCTGCCCACGCGAAATTGCATTCTCCCGTCAGTGGTAATAGCGAGGGAAAAGCCGTAAGCCACGCCACCGGAAGTCTGGTGACATAAATAGACTACCTGCTGCATGTTACCATCTCGTAATGCATCAAGGATAAATTCCACGACATGCGTTCTCGTGCTTCCATACCCCCACGGGTATAGAGATATAGAGTTATTATTACCGAGGTACTGGTCTATCCCGTTAAAATTCGCCGCCCATTTAGCCTCCTCGAGCCCCTCGATGGCTTCAACGGAGTAATCGAACTCCTCGTTATCGAACTGTTCTTCCTTTATAAATAACTTGCTTCCACGAGCGAAGACAGCCCCCGTTTTATCCTTCCACGGGAAACCCCAGTACAATTCCGGCTTCACGATATCCCCCCGGTTAGAATGCATCACCACGCTTGCCCCGAACAAACTCGTTTCGTCAAGGATTTCAGCGGGGGCGACAACTTCAATATCACACTTGGGATATTGTGTCGATAGAACGTGGTCTGTCGTTATCGCCCGTTCTGAAGGATTCTCCGGGCGAGGCGCACCATCCGCTAGGGCGGGAATAAATTCATCATCGGCGGGAGAGTACTTGTAAGCGGTTTCGCCAATAACTAGCATTACACCACGGAGTTCCACCGCGTTTCCGACCACTGAATTAAATACACCCGCGTAAATATTGATGTGCGGTCGGGCCGTGGCGTTTGGGTTATCTATTATCACGCGGGTAGCCTTGAGGGTTGACAGGGGCAAAGCTACTCCAGTTGACAAGTTTACCCCATCTATAATATTAAACGAAAGTGACGAAAGATTACCCGCCAACACCTTGACCTCCTCGATCGAGAGGGTTACTTTCGTGCCTACCGTCAATTGTGCCGCTATTTCTGGTGAAATATAAAACGTCCCAAAGCTGTTTCCTGTCGCTATACCACTAGCCGGAACACGCTTGAACGCCCCGCCCGTCACCAAGTTGGAAGCCCCGTTGTACTCCACGAGTTGGAGGTCGTAAATTAACGAGCCTTGATACGAGCCAAAAGTCGTGGTAATTTTAGTTATAGTTTTACCGGGGGGTGTCACAACCGAATAAACGGCTTTTGTCGTTTGTGATTTAGGTAATATTAGGTTTATGCTACTGCCATCGGAATAATTAATAATAAAATATAAACCATTACTTTCTGCCGATGATAAACCTAAACACTTCCACTGTACAGAAAGCCTGTATCGCTGGTTCGTCTTGTATTTTATCTTACCAGAGAAAACATCTTTAGGCACGCCATTCTCCCTGAATGTATTATATAATAAACTTTCATTTATTTTTAAATATTCTCCGTCAGCATCCTCCCCCGGTGTGCTTATGCCCGCCGATATCGCGTTCCAGTCATCGGAGATCATCGCCTTGCTGATAAGATTCACTCCCGTCAAATCGGGCAAAGCGTCAGCGATACACCTTATATCCATCCTTTTCCCCACTGCCGGGCAAGGTACTTTCAGTTTCCCGGAGAAAGTCCCCGTGATGCCACTCTCGCCCTCGGCGATTGTCGTGTAATTACTTCCCACTTTCTTTTGCCACCGGAAAATAGATCCTTCATACTCGCGGTCGCCCACGAAAAGGGGGTTATCAATCTCGATAATATCTCTCCGCTCCGTCGGGTCAACAACCTGCCCGAAAGGATAACCCGGCTTAACTCTTAAAGGCTCTTCCGTCGATATCGTCACGCCAAGAGTTATGGAGGCGGTAACGTTCACCACTTTCCCGTTCCTCGGGTCGGTGTATTTCGCCGTGAAGATCAAAACCACTCCATCAAGAGGGGTATTCTTCCTCGCGGTTAATTTTCCTCTACTATCCGTCGTACCGTTACGGTCAATAATATAAGCCGTGTTACTGTCGAGAATATTATGGGCGTCATCCACCACGTTCTCGTACCACCTTATATCCGTCAATTTACTGTTAATTATACCGGGAGCGATCACGCCTTTCGGGTCGGTAGCCCTGACCGTGAACAGAATTTCCAACGGGACAAGACCTCGATCGGGATCGTAAGTCTGGTAATTGGCGTCGTATGTCTGGTTTAAAGCCCCCGAAACGCTCCTTGAATAAGCGAGGTCAAGGGGAGTGTACCTTTTTCGTGTTTTAGCTAAAGCCTTTGCCATGTCATTATTAATTTAAATTCAAATATCCCTCGTTTGTACTCGTTTTGCCTTTATAATAAATCCTCGCCCTGCACCACAACAGGACGGGACTCCCCGTCTGCATGTTAGTCGGGAGCGTGCTACCGTCCACGTGTTGCGTGTCTGTCCTCGAGCCATAAACAGCCTTCCAAGCGGCATCAAATCCAGCGTCTCCCGTGTCAAGCCACCATTCCCATTCGTTCACGAGGTTATTTATCGGCTTACTCCCGGCGAAGACCTCGACAGAGGCGTCAAATAAAATGTCTAGCCTGTCCCAGAAATCCCACGACCCGGTACTGTTGTACATCTTCATGTTCAAGGCTGTATCACCGTCAGCAACCTGCCAGACATCAGAATCAAACCGGGGTTCTTCCGTTGTACCTTTCTCTCCTTCATAGACACACGTGTACCTCACGTGACCGTCCGTGACCTGATCGTAATAGAAGAAAGGGGCTTTCTCGATACTCCACAGTCCCTTGTAGCAAGGTACCCTTTGTTGGCTCACCCCGTCAAGGCTAACTTGGTAGAAATTGCCGGATGCTATCATGTTGGCGGCATAAATACTCGCCTTTTGCCTTATTCGCTCCGGTATATTCAAGGACGGGGGTAACATATCACCGATCTTCCCGATCAATACCTCCCTGTTTCTCCATGTAGGGGAATAGGTATCTACACCCGATTGCATCTCTATTATCTGGTCACGGGATGATAAACGAATACTGTTCTGTCTGGTGGTGTCCGTGAAATTACCTATCCTCTTGAAGGTCATCATCGGCTTGGGAGGGTACATGGGATCTTCCGGGTAAACCGTTATCTCCCCGTCACCGACTTCTGTTATCTCGAATTTTATCACTCGAAATCCCGTCTCTAGCTTGAAATCGGTAACGCAAATGTCATGTACCTTCAATTCACCCGTCCTCACGGATTCTTCACGGAGGATGCATTTATAATAACCTCCCTCTAACGCTTCCACGCTATCTATCTGTCCCCCTTCCGTCAAGATTACTTCATCACCGACGAGGCTTATTTGGTTCAAGAGGTACTCGGCAGCCGCGAAGAATTTACGGACTTTCAATATATCTACTTCGGTTTCAACACCCACCTTGAATCCCGTCAATCCAGAAGCAAAATCTATTGACATTAGATAGTCCGCTATCACGCTCTTGAACTTCACGGGGTCGGTAGTCCGGACGGGTTGATTCAAATAGTCCGCAAAATGATGACCTGCCCACAAATCAGAATCCCCTGCCTTGATCTTCTCGCCAAGGTACAAGATATACCCCTCGACTACTTGCAATTCTTCTTTCGTCCACACGTCTCCGGTCGTAAGGACAAATTCCAACAGCTTCTGCAAGGTCGCCTTGCCCGATTTAGGAGCATTGTTGCGATCAACCTCTATAACGCTATCCGGTTGTAATTCGGTTGGTGAAAGGTCTTTTATTCGCATCGGGACTCCCGATCCGCTCTGGTAAACACGTACCTCGTTATCCCCGCTACTACGGTACTCGCTACTGTTTCCTGTCGCTCTAGCCGATTCGGATGTTTCCCCGGACAGTTCGCTATAAGGCATAAACTGCTCTAAAGTACAATCCATCTCGTCTGTCAACAAATTTAGGGACGCTTCTTTCACGTGAAATAGCAAGTTACTGTATTTATCCCTCGTCAACATGAACGTTTGCAAATTCTCTCCTTGGATAATTCCAGAAAGCTGTTGCCGGGGAAAACCGATCCGGCTACACACGCATTTCAAAATCGTGTACAGGTAAGAGTCTGTCTTGTTCCCGTTCGTCCATGTTCGCGTAAAACCACCATTACCCCAAAGAATACCGTTAAACAACTTTTTGGCATTAGCGACGATTGGCGTATCCCCGAAAGCGATATCCATGGACGTGTAAGAAGTTGAAGCGTTGGTATTCAAATTCACATCAACATCAATTCCCGTGGTCACGTCATTCGTCACCACTACTTTATTTATATATAACCTGTATTGAGTGGTCACGACAGGATTCGAAATTTGAATGGTTAGTTTACCACTATCCGGGAAACCATTTGCCAGAATCTTGAACTCGGTGTAACTATCAACCCACGACATATCACCATCACCGAGATGTTGCGATTGATACGCCGATGACACCACTATATCTTCGCTTGTTGTTCTCCAGCCGGACTTGGTTAAATAGTGCGTCTTTGAACCACAAGCCAGTTTTATATGCACGTTAAATTCTCCGTTGCCCTCCGCGAATCCTTTCCCCATGGCATGAGAGATTATAAAAGTCGATGACGAGTTGGTTTTCTCCACATCTATCGTCTGGCGTATATAATTCGGTTCCTCTGCCGTTCCCCCGTTTGCCGACCTCCCGAGAATCCGAACGAATCCCATTCCGTCGTGAGTGAAATGTTTAACACGAGTGGGACTTTGCAACGTCGTGTATTCCCAGTTATTCAATTCACTCGAAAAATCGTAATTCGAGAGAAAAGATGGTTTTTTCCCGTAATCGTATGACAATTTCGTGCTCTTGTAAGCGGGTAATATATCTTTCTCTAAATTCCCGACAGGATAAAAATTATCCCCTATCGCTCCAAGCGTCCCCACGTCCAACAGGCGTTCGCCCTTTTTCGTCCCGGCATTACTGTAGATTAGGCTTTTTTTATCCAAATCCGTGTATTTCACCACGAACCATTTATTCTCGTGCTGCGTGACGAACGAATCCAAGCTTGTCATGCAAGATTCCAGTACCTCGTAGCAAGTTCTGCCCGAGAAAATGGAAGACTCAAGGATACTTTGCACGTGCATCACGTTACTCTCGCTCATGCTTGTTTCACGGAGAGAGGAAATAATTTCAAAATCAAGTGGAAGTGACGTTTGATCGCAACAATATTTTATCACGTCGAACAAGGTTCTCTCCCCGGTTAAAGCGAACGGAATATCTTTCAATATACCCAAACCGTCCGATGCTGTTACACTAACGTCATACGGGACGGCTATATAAGGCTCCGAGTATTTTTCCGGCAAGACATAACCACACCAAACCAACACTTCATTCCGGTATAACTCCACGAGGAATTTTTTGTTATCAACCGTGTATAATGATGTCAATTCCCCGTCCGTATCAGCCTGTATCTTTAATTCCAAAGAAGTACCCGAAATTCCTGAGTCAGAATCATCACGCCGGAGTACAGGAGCCGCCCCAAGAGCCTTATTTTCAGCCTCCCCCGTGTAATCCTTCTCTTTTATTACAATCCGATAATCATGTTTATACTTCTCGGAATCAAACCGTAATATATATCGTGTACCGTACATAATTATGTAGTTAAATTTTTACGTCTATTTTCCTTGTTTATTGCCGCTACAAGAGTGTTTCCCTGCAACTTGAACTCCCCGGATACTTCCACGTTTACACTTCGCGATACCTTGTCCAGAGTCCCCGATTTAGTCCTGACATCCAATTCATTAGAATATGCATTAGAAGAAAATGTACCTCCACCACCGTTCGCGACACTGCTTAGTGCGGATTTTGCGGCAGTTCCAAGAGCAACCAAAGCGACTCCTGCAGCAATTGCCCCTAATCCCCCTAATTTCACCAAGGAAGCCTTTATCGCTTCTGTTGCCATCCCAACTCCAATTGCTATTCTTCCCACTTGTATCGCCATATCCGCAAAAGCTCCCCCGACAAGTTTCGTGAACCCCGCCATACCCCCTCCACCCGCGATCAATTCTCCTATACTTTCTCCAACTCCCACTGCCATGTTTGCAAACGCACCACTTATCTCGTTAGAAATATCTAACATTTCTCCTTGAAGATTTCTCAATTCCCCGGTTGCGGGTTTCAATATTTTAGGGAGATCTATAATTTTCTGAAAAGCTGCCAAATACGGCGTATTATCTATCAATGCCCCTTCTACACCAAGAGATGGTTGTGCTTTAATAACAGGAACATCAACCTCCTGCCGAAGTTTAGCGTTTACAAGTTCTTTGTTTTTCGCTATCAGGGTTTCCAACCTGTTTATTTCACGGGTATAGGCTATCGCACTCGCTAGATCCGTCATTTCAACGGCACTCAAAAGCCCCTGATAGGATTTTATTTTATCACTTATTGCTTTGGATGTATTCTCGGACATTTTAGCGATTTCATCCACTGTCAAAGCCTTTATTTGCTCTTTAGCTTGCTGTAAACTAGCGATCTCTTTCTTTATCGAATCGGCAAAAACTTTGTCATTTTTATCAATTATCGTGTACAATTCATTATAAGCATTTATCTTATCATCAATATCTTGTATTGATTTCTCTGACATAGCTTGAATCTCTTTTTCTTTTTTCTGCTGTTCAGTCATTGCAGCCACACCCGATTTGCGTAACCTCGTTTCTTCAACGATTGCCGCGAGTGTTTCATTATAATCAAAATTACTATCTATATTTATTTTATTCCATTTCAAAAATGCTTCATTCAACTCTTCAAGAGACAAGGAATACAATTTCAGGTTCTTGATTTCTTTATCATTTATTTCTTTCAAGTAAATACCCTCTTCTGCTTGCATCCTGTTTTGTCTATTCAACCCGGGGACGAGATAACCAAGCCATTTTTTCCACGTGGGTATAGATTCATCAGCGATAACAGCGTTGTTTGCTTGTATCACTTTTGTCAAATATTTTATGGCTTCAATACTAGGAGTTACAGCCTTTCCCACCGTTTCTTTCAAATCCCCCCACGCGTTCGAGAGTTGCACGGTCGCTCCCGTTGCCGTGTTAGCGGCATTCGCGGCGGCACCTCCAAACTCCGTTTGTAACTCCTTAAGCATTATAAGCTGTGCCTCTTGCTTCTTGCCTTCCGCCACAAGTTTCTTTATTTGCGCTATTTGTTCCGTCGAGAAAGAAACTCCCGACCGTCTCAACGCATTTAAGCCAAGTTCAGGAGACTCTAACGCTTTACCTAGTTGTAAAGCGGCTTGATTCAAGTCAGTGTTCATCACGTAAGCCATGTCCTGTGCCGATTTTATAGCCTCCTTGAACACGTCTCCCTTAATAGACTTAAACGTTGCCATGATCGACATCGCGTCAATCGTTACTTCGTCCCCGTAGGTTGTTACGTCTTGCAGGGATGAAGCGTATTTTTTCATCTGGTCGGCGGTCAATTCCGCCGCCCCACCTGTTGCCTTAATTACAGATTCAAGCTTGTTTTCAGCTTTTTCTTGAACCTTCCACAAGTTCTGGCATTCCGTCAAAAATGATTTTATCGAGGAAAGAGCGAAAGCCCCGGCAATAACGCCCCCGACCTTTTTCATCGCCGAAGAAAAACCGGATACCTCTTTTTTCCCCTTGTTCAACCGATCCGAAAATTCTTTCGTGTCAGCCGTCAACCATACTTTTAACCTCGATATTACACTCATAACAGTTTACTCAATTTTAACGCGTTAGAAATATCATCATCTATTCTTTCCGTTTCTTCTTCATCCCACGGGAAACGCCAAAGTTTTTTCGGGTCTTTTATCTTGTCCTTTGATGCCAGTTGAATGTTTACCAGTGTTAGCGTCTGCAAGCGTATCAATTCGGCGGTCGCTTGATAATCTTGTTGCTTCATCCTGTTGAAGTAGTGGAGTTTCAAGAAGAAATCACGCAAAATCATTTCCCAAAACTCCACGCTACCCATTCCCAACATTCCAAGAGCGATCCCGAGATACTCGTCAAGCGTTACGCTCACCGCTTTTTTTTTGCCGTACTTTCCACGGCAATCCCGGTCGTTGCCTGCCTAACGTAAGACTTCGCGAACTCTGTCATTTCCATCGGCGCCATCATTGCTCCCAAGTCTTCTTCTGTCTCTTCAAGCTGCCGCCCCTCCAACCTTTCCCCTTCTTTAATACAGCAATGCGCCATCGTCAACATTCCATCGATGTTAAAGGATAGAACACTATCAATCTGGGTCAAGTCCTTTATCCCTTTTCGTTGGCAATAGTCCCGGATAGCGTTCCAGTTCACCGCTACCCGGTATTCTTTCCCGTTAATCGTTATCGTCTCTTTCATGCGCTCGCGGGTGTTTCTTTTTCAAGTTTACTCGTAGACGCGCAAGACAGGGAATAGGTCGCCTCACCGTCAGCGTTAGTGCTTTCAGAATAAGCGGTAATAATCATCTTCCCTTTTCTTCTCGTGCTTCCCTCCGCTAAGTCACCGTAAACAAAATCAAGCGGTTCCCCGGCTAATACCATGTCGATAATATCTTCACGATCCAAGCGAGTCGCTTTTTGCTCCGCCTCGTTCAATTCCATCACTCCCTCGACAGAGAAATCCGAATCGTAACCCGTTACGGTTTTGTTTGTTGTCCCTAGATCCTCCTTTGTCAAGGATTCTTTCACCTTCGGGGTGATATTAAATGTATTCGATGTTGTACCGGCAAGTAGTTTGCCTCCCGCCTTGAACACGATGTTATAACCATTAATTTGACTCATTTCAATATGTTTTAATTGTAAAATTTATTTCAGTGACGTATGCCCTATCGTCATCGTCAAAGTCTACCGAGGAAGAGATAAAAGTAACGTTCGTGTTCCTGTCCTGTAGAGATAATAAAGCCTCCCTGACCTTACCCGTCATAACAAGACTCTCGTCATATCCCTCGCAAACCAGTAAAACGCTCACCGAGTAATTCCCGAAACTACTAGAATCCTTGGTCTTCGTTCCCTCTTGTTTCATTTTATAGATAGCAAAAGGTAACGGGATATTTTCTTGATCCTCGAAATCGGCAATCTCCGGGTACACGTCCACGAATCCATGCAAAACCTCGTTTATTCTATTACCTAATCCCATGTTACTTCTTTTTGTCGTACTTTTCCGCTGACTTTTTTACTTCCTTGGGAATATTCGCTATAACAGTAGATTGAGTTTCATTCCACGCTTTCTCTGCCGCTAAGGCGGGTTTTATACCACCTTTCCAATGTCGGGACTTCTCTCGACGTGCAGATTTAAACTTGTGACTTCTTGCCCGGTTCGATAACGTCCCGTACTCCACCCAAATATTTCTCTGCCACTCGGAAATATAATTATCCCCCTTGCTCCTAACAGGCGTCCGCCTCGTTTGTCCTTTCCTAATTCTTCCCATTACCACCTCCTTTCTTACCTTTCCATGCCCCGGCAACTATCACGGGTATGTTACGTTTCTTGTTCAACACTTTAACCTTGTACAAGTGTCCGAACGTCGGGTTTAACGCCTTTGATCGATCGGTAAACGGCTTCATGGCTTTTCTTATCCCGGCGGCGACAACCCTCGTCGGGTAATCTTTTATCATCCGGGTAAAAACTCTTTTCACTTCCTCTTCTCCCTCTACTTTCATAGCAATTTAGCCGTTATGATCATGTAACGTCGTTTCACCTCTACCACTGATAGAATCTCGTACTCCTTTCCTTTAACAACAACCCGGTACGTGTTATCAACCCCGGCTAAAATGTACGTTGTCAACTCGATAACGCTCGCCAAAGCAATCTTGGTATCATCCGCACCCTCGCCGATCGTCTTGTACTCCATTTTAACGTATGCCTTCCCAGCTTCCACGTACTTCTTGTCTACCGCTCCCGTGCCTGTACGAGTCCTTTCAAGTCGTTTGAAAGTAACCATCTCGGTAAATTCACCACAGTTTATCGCTCCCATCTCCGGTAATGCTTTAACAGGTTTGTAGATGCTTTAGGTAAATTTTCAACGCTATCCGACGGGTTGTCAAATAACTTTCCAGCCATTAACAAGATAGCCGCACGAATATCGTAAGGCAATATTTTGTATCCCGTTTGGATGGTAATTTCCACCGTTTCGCCTTTCATGTCGGGTAATATAATTCTACTTCCCTCCACGTCCACACCCTCGACGATCTTTCCGTCCACGCGAACCTCCGC
>NZ_CAUFYA010000078.1:0-11510 GCF_959596855.1 uncultured Butyricimonas sp. | reverse complement strand
TTATTAAATGAACATTTATTCATATTACACTTCAGAGGTGGATTAAACTGATAATGAAAAACTTCCGCAACATATACGACGAGTCCGAATATGAGATTCTATTTAAAGAATTTTATACCCCTTTAGTGCAATTCGCCTTTCAAATAATCAACGACAACGAGGCTGCAAAGGATATAGTTCAAGATTTATTCGTGCAACTTTGGGAAAAGGAACTCAAATTCACAAATGAATTAGTTCTCCGTACCTATTTATATCGCTCCGTACAACACAAATGTATAAACCACATCCGAAAGCAAAAGATTCAACAACAACACGAGAAAAAAATATCCGATGAAATAGAAGAGCAAGAAAATCCTTCCGTGTTACACGTTCTCATTCGCGAAGAAGTATATCGTCAGCTATTAAATTCAATTGACCATCTCCCCCCGCAATGCAAAAAAATCTGCCTCATGACACTCGATGGGAAAAAACCTTCCGAAATCGCCCAAGAATTAGACCTTGCCGTGGACACCGTGAAAAAACAAAAAACGATAGCCTTAAAACGTTTACAAGATGAACTGGGGAACCTATCATCCATAGCCGTGATACTATATCTGGAAACATTATTATAAAATGAGGGGGTATTCCCCCCTCATCCTTGCTACCATGGGGCACTTCCGCCACTACTACTCATAAAATTACCGTACTTGAATATCACCTGTTTAATCTCTCCCAAATCAACATTATCAGGTGATTCGTACATATTTCCCGCTGCCCACGGATCCGGTGAACCCAACACTTGATCAATCGTGTAGAAAATAAAGATTTTTCCTCCCTCCAACGCTATCAACAACCGATCGCCATTGTAATCCGGGGTTAAATGTGTAACATTCTTATCAAAATCATGAATTTTCTTCACGATTTGTCGTATTCCCCCTGCTTCATTACGAAATTCACAATAGTACAGCGACTTCCCTTCCGCGAAGTACATGTAATTTCCACTTCTCAACATAGCATACACCGCTTGATCGGATACAATATCAGAACCGGCAAACAGCCACTTACCTCTATTCGACACGTTCATCGTCGCGTAATAATAGTCCTTGGACAACGAGAACTTTTGAACATAATACTCACCGTCTTTTTTGAATATACACCGGTAATGCCCGGTACCGTAATCACCTCTCTCGCATGTCGCCCAAACCAAGGAATAATCACCAAAATCCGTCAAATCCACGAACTCATCAGGATCTGTCGAATTATCCCGAATGACCCCCTGTAACCCCGCAGACGGATCTCCATTGGCAGCGATAGCCACGAATCTGTTATTCGCTTTATCGTGCATCAACTGCAAACCCACCCAAAAATAAGTAGCGGGTATTATCCTGTCAATATAAGTATTGGGCTTATCGAAATCAAAAGGAATATTCATAAAACGAGTCAGATGAAAACCTGTCGGCTGACTTGATTGTGGATAAATATACCGGGAATAAGCCTTCCCGTTATCACCTATCATTAAATCGACAACATTACCGAATAACAAAAGTTTCGGATACACACCCTCCGGATAACCTCCATAAAACTCCTCTTCCAAAGCAACCTCTTTATTCCACAACGTACCGTTCAAAGAAACACATCCACCTCCCTCTTGAAGTATCGTCAACTCGTCCCCTCCATTATTAGGAGTTGTAAAATTCTCCGTGATATAATACGGTTTCCGTCCTAAAGGATCGCCCGGATGCAAGGAACTGTAAAGATTATAAAAAGGAAGATAGTAAAAAGGCTCATCCGTGGGCTTTTCCAATCGCAAATAATGAAGCTCAGTCGCCCCGTCGCTCTTTTCTGCCAAAAGAACAAAGCCATACTTATACGGGGAGTCTATCTGCAAGGCCACCCCGTTACGATCATAATACACCTGCCCGGACTTCCGGTCTGTCACGAACAGATTTAGTGAATAAATTTCACATTTCCCTTGATGCGTGTATCTCAACACACGCTCACGCGAAATAACCATCGTATCGATTTTCCAAGTGTAATCAAACTCTAACGTATCCGACGGGTTTTGGAATGTCAATTCAGGAACAATCACAAGCTCTTCACCAAGATAACCGTAAATCGTGTACGTATTCGCCGGTTTCAAATTAACAATCACTTCGTTAACTTCCGCGTAATCATAGTTTCCCTTGTCCTCGTAGCATCCGCTTAATAACCACGAAAACACTATTCCCAAAAATATAATCGCTATTCTCATCATATATTCCATTTAATCAACTTCCAATTACTGTAACAGTCATTTTCGTGTGCCCGTCCTTCTCGTACACGGTTTCATCGTTTGCCTCTTTTTCATTCAAATGTTTTTTCAAAAGCAACGCGTTGAAACGGCAGTCCACGGCATCCTCCGGATTCAAATACCCGACCCCGGTAATTTCAATAAACAAACGATACTTTTCATCTGAATAGGTACCCAAATAACTATTCACGATTACACTATTCCACCAATCCGGTTTAGAAATCTTATCATTTATCCAAATAATGCGAGCGATATGGGATGTTTCCCCAAGCATAAAATCCCGAGTCGGTTCCAGACGCACGGTCAGTCTTACCGGTGTCGTTTGTAAATCCGGAGTTTTAACAAGTTTCACAACCAACTCGCATTGTTCCTCGTTTTTTCCCAGCACACAACGTTCCGGCAGTATATAATTTCCCGAGGCGGCAGTCGTGTAATCATCCACGACAACAACCTTGTACTCTCTCTCCCTGTCCTCCGGAAGCCCGACCAATTTCACGCCTAAACCGTAATCTATCGTATCCCGGTTCGGGTAAAAAGTAAAAGAAAACTCTAAAGAATCCGCCATCTTACCCGTGAACTGAATGTAGGCATCATTACCATAAGTCATGATATGTTCCCGCTCGCAACCCGAGAAGAGATACAACATTCCTAATATCAATAGTATTCGTTTCATAAATTCTTCCATTAAATTAATAAGACGTTTCATTATTAGGATATTCGGCAATAAACTTATCCGCTGTCATCGGAATATCCCTATCCCCGTTAAAAATATCATGATTCAATCGCTTGTACATGAAAAACGTTTGCCCCTCTGTCAACCCTTCGCGAATCATATCGTACACCAACTTTTCCTTCAAGTCATCCGGATCATCCGGCAAAGCATACTCCTTCACGCCCCGCTGGATTCTCAACGTGGAGAACAACGCTTTCGCCTCCACGATCTGTCCCTTGTTAATCAGACACTCGATCATGATGTGGTACATCTCCGGAAAACGGACCACGGGAATAAGCGGACACTGATGGGTAATATTCGTGGTTACGGTACCACTCATATTAGTTATAGATGCGATAGGACGTTCCCACACCAGATAGCGGTGATTATCATTATACCGGTTATAAAATTTATAACGATAATCATCCGTTTCCAACCCGAAAAGTTTCTCCATTTCATTCATTCTAAAATAATGATCATACGAAGCTGCCTTCTCGAAATTCTCCAGATTATCTTTATTATAGAATCCCAACAGAAGCTCTTCCCAGCGTTTGGGATCGGACATTTCCGGATACGCATCATAATTCCCGTGATTATTGGCAGGTGTCCACTTAAACCATCCCGTATCCACGAATCGTTTGATAGCCTCCGCATTTTTATAAGCCATCTCCTCGTTACCCATCCACATGTATATCCGTGCCAACAATGCGGTTGCACCCCAATAATTCATTCGCAATCCCCGGTAATTCAGGAAATCATCTCCTCCTAACGGGGTTGCATGAGCTCCCGACGTGAAACGATGTTGCCTTCCTTTCGTCCATGCCACGAATTTCAAGGTATCCAAAGGTCCCAACTTCTCCTGCGCGAACTCCATATCCGAAACAATATTCTCAAGCACTTGCTCCATAGTCATTCGCTCCGGCTGATGCTCCGGATACCTCGTCACGTAAGGAATTGCCGGACTGCCTTGATTCGTTCCCGAGGGCACCGGGCAAAACAAGCGTAACATATCAAAATGCAACAACGCCCGCAAGCCGCGCATCTCGGCAAGAATCAACTGTTTCTCTATATCCTTGTTATTAAAAAAAGAACTATCCTTCTTCTCCACCTGCTGTATGATATTATTACAACTAGCTATCACATTATAGGCTTTCGCCCATGTACTTTCCGTCACCTCCTGTACACTCGAATTTTTCCAATTATAATTAGAAGCCTCCACCAACTCCGTGGGCAACCCCGAAGTAAGGTAATTCCGGGCTAAAGCACTGGTAAATCCCCAGCTCAAGTTCTTCCCGTACAAATTCGTAACACTAATTTCCCGGTACACACCGTTCACTGCCATTTGCACCCCGGTATAATCGCCGAAAATCTCCTCTTCCAGTAACACACTGTCGGACTTTATATCCAGCCAATCATTGCACGATGTCAACACCATCGCCGCCAACAACCACTGCATCAATCTCTTCATTTTCATTTCACTCTATTTTTTAGATTAGAAACTTGCATTTAAAGTAAAAGTAAAGGTTCTGGCAAAAGGATAACTTAACCCCATCTCCCGCTTGATAGAAGAAACCGTGGCTATATCATTCATGCTAAACTGAAGCCTTAACATATCCAGACCGATACGTTGAATTAAACCACGATTGAAATCATATCCCACGTTCAACGAATTGAACGTCAAAGTACGGTCTTTTTGCACGAACCGGGAAGTCGGACGGGTAATATAATAACGATCCTTCAAAGACTTCAAAGAAGTCACGTCCCCCGGCTTCTGCCAACGTTGGGAAAGCACCCGGCGATCTGCGTTATTCCGCCACAAATTGACATTTTCCACGTTATCCACCAACGTCTGGTTATACTTGTCACCCCCGAATTCAAACATAAATGTGGTATAGAAAGTAAAGTTCATAAACCGTACATTAATACCCAGCGAACCATTTCCCCAAGGTTCGGTATCCCCTATCTTCTGTTGTTCGTAAGTTGACCACTCGTAACTGATAGTTCCGTCACGCTTGAGATAGATTTCCTGCCCGTCAGCCGGATTTATCCCTTTTGACTTCATCCCGTAAATCGACGTCGTTGAATTACCCGCCTCATACTTCATCACCGGCTTCGAGTACACCCGGTTATCATCCGCTGTCCACAGAATAGAAGTCAACGGGGAATTGGCATCGGCATTGGCATATTTCTTAAAATGCTCGTCTACCCGGTCATTATATTCCTCCAGAGCCTTAGACAACTTTAGAATCTTATTTTCATTATGTGACAGAGAACCGTATATCACGATATCCAACTTCTTGGAAGTATAAGGTTTCACGTTCAGATAGAACTCCATACCCCTGTTCTGGATCTCTCCGGCATTACTCTTGTAACTGGAAAAACCTGCGGAAGCCGGTAAAGAAACATCCGTGATACCGTCAATCGTCTTCCGGTTATACCAGTTAAACCGACCGAACAAAATTCCATGAAAAACACCGACTTCCATCCCCAGATCCCAAGAAAGCGTTTTCTCCCACGTCAACTTATCATTTCCCATGGCAATCAAAGTTGCCCCGATTCCGGTAGGATACCATTGATCCAGCTTGGTTTCGAAAGAATGTCGGGCGGCATAAGGCGGGAAGTTCAACTTACCCGTCTGCCCGTAAGTAGCTTTTACCTTCAATTGATCCAAGAAACTCCATTGTTCGGCGAATGCGTACTTGTGGATATTCACCCCGGCACCGGAAGACCAGAAAGGTCCCCATTTCTTATCGCTCCCGAATTCGGACGAACCGTCACCCCGGAAAGAAAAATCAAACAAATAAATATCATCATAACTATAATTCAACGTGGTAAAGAAACCAAACAAACGGGTTTTATTATCCGTTACCGTGGGTTTCTTCACGATCTCGTAGGCATAAGAAATCGCGTGACGTTTGGCATTGGGAAAACCTTTGTACGCGGACTCCTCGAATTCTCTCTGATCCTCCTTCACGTTGATACCCACCGACAGATTAACATTGTGCTTTCCCAAACTTCGGTTGTACGATGTAAATAAATTCACGTTCCATCCAAAACTCTTCGTTTCGGTCAGATTCCGCTCTCCCTTGGTAAAAGCGGAAGCCGTCACGCTATAAGAGGAAGAAGCCGGATCCGTGAACTTATCCGTATCCGAAATATTATAATTCAAAGCCAACTGCCCCTTAATCTGCCAATAATTACTGATATACCAGTTTATCGTCAAATTATTCGTCCAATCCTTATACCCTGCCTTGGAATAATTTCCCAATCTTGCCTCGTACAAAGGATTTTTCTCTATTGTTCCGGTCAAACCATAGCTAGGCAACGTTTGTACATAATTCCCGTCTTTATCCACCCACTCGTCATACGGGTGACGCCGGGTATAATCAGCAAAAGTACCGTAAGGAGAATCCTTCGTACGCGTGATATCGAAAGTCGTTTGATTCCTCACCTGCAATCCCTTATACCGGTAATCCAACGCAAACCCGGCACCCAACCGATTCCGGTAGGAATCCTTCATCACACCGTTTTGATTATTATAACGCAAATCTATACCAAAACGCACGCTCTCGCTTCCACCCTCCACATAAACACTATGGTTAGCATTAACCTCCGTCCGCAAAGGTTGCGACAACCAATAATTATCCACCCCCTTGGAAACCTTATTGAGTTTCTCTATATAATATTGATTCTTTATTCTTATCTGCGCTATCGGTGTCTGAGAAGCATCTCCCGGATCATAATCAAACAACCCGGCTGCCACCTCGGTTTCCAAGGCTTCCTTGGCATTCATCATATTGTAAGACGACAAATCCGGGGCGGTAATACTCAAATTCCCGCTATAACTAATCCTCAACTCTCCCGGGGCAGGAGCCACCGATTCGATCACGATCACCCCGTTGGAAGCCCGAGAACCATACATGGCTGTTGCCGCCGCATCTTTCAGAATCGTAATATTGGCAATCCTGTTAATATCAAAATCATACACCTTCTCAACACTCACCTCGAAACCATCCAAAATAAAAATAGGAATATTCGGATTGCTCGTCAAAGCGAATTTCGCAACACTGGAAGAACTTCCCATCTCATCCAACTCCTTCACGCTGGCTATTCCCGAACGCCCCCGCACGTAAAACTCCGGCAAAGTATTCGGGTCGGAACCCATCTCGTTATTTTTGACCAACCGCAACGAAGGATCGAATACCGCCAAGGCACTTATCAAATTAAAAGAAGACACTTTCAATATCTCCTCCCGGCTCACTTGCGTGGCAGAACCCGTGAAACTGGATTTCTTGATATTGGCATATCCCGTCACGACCACCTCTTCCACGCTTTTCACATCCTCCCGCATCACCACGTTGATCGTGTCTTTTCCCGAGTATTTCACCTCTTGAGTCTCCATACCCAAAAACGAGAAAAGTAAAGAAAAACCCTCCATCCGGGGTAACGTCAAAGCGTATTTACCATCCATATCCGTGGCAGTACCCACGGTTAATCCTTTCACCAAAACGGTCACGCCCGCCAGTGGCAGTTTCTTCTCGTCGGTCACCTTCCCCACGATCCTTATCTCCTTCTTCTCATCCGTTATCGGTTTGAAAGTCACCACGATCAAATTATTCATGATCTCCCACCGGTAATCTTTTCCCAGTAACTTTCCCAAAACTTCTCCCAACTCCTTGTCCTCCACGGAAAGCGAAACCTTACGTTCCACGTCCAACGCCTTGTCATTGAAAAAGAAGTACAAACTCGTCTGCTTCTCCAATTCTTTCAGTACTTTCGAAAGTACCTCGTTCTCGCATTTTAGCGACACTTTCTGCTGTTGAGAGTAAGTTGCCGCACTCACGTGTATAAAACACACGCACAGAATAAAAAATGTTAATTTCATAACACGAAGCATTTTTTTTAATAAAAAACTTGACCTAGCAACGTGTAATTGCTTTTTTTTCATAAATTTGAACTTTAAAGTTAGACAATATCCGGGTTTGCTACCAACAAATTACCGGAACATGAAACTTACCGATAGACGCTACCAACAACTATCGGTAATTTTTTATATTACAGTCTGGTGACGACTACATTCCTGTCTTTCAGAGAAAAACGGACATCTACCACCTTTTCGATCACCTTGAACGTTTCCGCTGCCGGCAGATTCTTATCAATCATCCCCGTAAAAGTGTACTCCTCGATTCCACTACCGAAAAAAGTAACCTTTAAACCATACCAACGCTCCATTTGAATCATAATATCCCGTAGCGACATTTTGTTGAAAATAAACATACCGTCTTTCCAACTGGTATACTCCCGCACGTCGACTTCCCTCACGTGAATATCACCATTCACGCACGCGGCCTGTTCCCCGGGCGACAATACCACCCGTTTCGTCCCGTTCGTCACTTGTACCTTACCGCTCGCCAACGTGGTTTGTACCTCCGGTTTTTCCGGGTAAGCATTTATATTGAAACTCGTCCCCAACACTTCCACTTCCATATTCCGGACTTCCACCTTAAAAGGATGAGCCTCATCTCTGACCACTTCAAAGTAACCTTCTCCCTCCAAGTACACTTTCCGTTCCGCTCCCCCGAAAGTCACCGGGTACCTCAACTTACTACCGGAATTCAAATACACCACGCTCCCGTCGGAAAGCTGCAAACGAAAATCGGCAGCTACCGGAATTTCAAGAGTATGATATCGCTGAACCGTGTCATCCTCGGCTTTTGTTTCATAAACCAATCCCTTCGTACTATCCTGCCGTATCTCCACCATACTCTCTCTCGTCAGATACTTCTGTTGCATTTCCCTCAGATTCAACTCCGAACCGTCGGACAATGTCAGAAGAATAGCATTCTTGGGACGCTCAAACGACACTGCCATTTCACCGGACGGCTTATCCTGATTTAACAGGAACACCCCGCTTAAAAGTAATATAAACGGCAAAATAATCACGGCAGCATACCTTAATACCCGCCGTATCTTGTGACGCCGCACGATAACCGGGTCTTTCACTACCCGATTCCATATCCCGTCATAATCGGGTTCCGGCATAGACGTCAAATCATACAGCTTCTCTATCGCCTCCCGCACATCCGGATCTATCTTCTTTTCCGGGGAATACTCATTGGGATACAATACATTCCATAATCTCTCGAACAATTCATCTTTCGTTTTCATGAATACATTCATTTATCATTACACTATAAATGCACTCGAACTATCGAAAAGGGTGAAAAGATTATAACATTTTTTTCAAGGAAAGTAAAAATAATATAGTAAGCGCCATATTGTCGGGATTATTCTGCACCGACTCCTTTATTTTCTTATAGGCTATCCTGACCTGAGATTTCACTGTATTCACGGCAACTCCCATGGATTCCGCCGTTTCGGCATAACTCACTCCCTCGATTACCGCCATCACGAATATCTTGCGGCATCCCTCCGGCAAAGAATCAACCACCGAGCGAATAGCCTCGATCTTTGGCGTTATATCCTCCTCCTCTTCGTTCAGGAACACCTGTTCCCGAATAATATCCGCTTCCTTTTCCGCCCGCACCTTCTGGTGACGCATATAATTCAACACGTAATTCCTAACCATTTTCCGCAAGTAATTCACGAGCGAATGTTTCACGTTTATCTGTTCCCGGTGACTCCACAAATAAACAAAACTCTCCTGCACGGCATCTTCCGCCACCGCTTGATCTCGACTTAATCCCAACGCGACAAAATACAACTCCCGGGAATAATCACGAAACACTTTTTCGAAAGCCTTCACATCCCCGGCAATCAGTCGCTGCACCGTATTTTGTTCATCTGTCATATCCAACATCCTTTGGAAAAGCAAAGATAAAATTAAATTTTAAATATCAATAACCAACATCTGTTAAACAGAAAATTCTTGTCTACATTCAATAAATCTACCTGTTGAATTTCCAAGGTAATCCTACCGTAATACAACCCCTACTCCGTCACAAAATACTTCTACCCCTCTTATCTCCCCGTTGGCAAAGGACGCGATAACCGCCTTACATCCGGCTGATAAGCAAGTTGAGGTAGTATTACCTTAGGATAACGAGAGAATTTCCGTGAAAAAAGATAAATTTACAGAAAGCAAATCGACAACATTGCACAAAAAAATATACTTTTGACGTGAAATTAAAATAACACTAAAGATAAAACACATGGGGCTATTTAGTAAACTTAGAGGCGAGTTTATTGACATCATCGAATTCTTGGACAACACCCAAGACACCATCGTGTACCGTTTCGAAAGACATGGCAACGAGATAAAAAACAACGCTAAACTTATCGTCCGGGAAGGACAAACGGCTGTTTTTGTCAACGAGGGACAAGTAGCGGATATATTCACCCCGGGAACTTATACCCTTAACACCGAGAACCTCCCGATATTAAGCACGTTGAAGGGCTGGAAATACGGTTTCAACAGTCCGTTCAAGGCTGAAGTTTACTTCGTGAGCACGAAAAACTTCTTGGACCAGAAATGGGGAACAAAAAACGCCATTATCCTAAGCGATAATCGATTCGGGATGGTTGAAATACGGGCATTCGGAATATACTCGTTCAAGATTACCGATGCTCCCGTTTTTATCCGGGAAATCGTAGGCACAAACCAATCGTTTACCACCCGGCATATCAGCGAACAATTGAAGAGTATCATCGTCACCCGTTTCTCCGATGCCACGGGAGAGTCAAATTTACCGATCGAGAATTACGCTTCCAACTTGAATGAATTATCGGAAACCATCTTCAGTTACATGCAAAGTGACTTTGCCGCCTACGGCATGGAAGTAACGAAATTCCTGATTGAAAACATCTCCATGCCCGAAGATGTGAAAAAAGAGATATTCGAACTCAGCCGTCTGGAAAAAATCGACTTGGATAAATTGACTAAACTAAAAGCCGCCAAAGCCATGGAAGCTGCCGCGGAGAATCCGTCGGGCACAGCCGGAATGGGCGTCGGTCTGGGAGCTGGTATAGCAATGGCCCAACAGATGACTCAAAACATGATGAACCCGTCGGACAGACAAAACGGGCAGAATACCCCTGCCACTCCCCCGCCGTTACCGGGAGAAACACTGTACTACGTCGCCATCAACGGTCAACAGTCCGGTCCCTATAACCTCGCGCGCTTACTCGAACTGGTAAAGCAACAAGTTCTGAACCGGGATTCTCTGGTATGGAAAAACGGATTACCGGAGTGGGTTCCGGCCGGAGAGCAAGCTGACTTACAAAGTTTATGGACAACAACACCCCCGCCGCTTCCAAAACAGAAATAAAGTATGACGGAAGAAACCGAGGACAACCGGACGATCGGTGACACATTCCCGTGTGAATGTTGCGGAGCCGTGCTAAAATACAAACCGGGAACAACATTCCTGCATTGTGAATATTGCGGGTCGGACACCCCAATCCAAACAAAAGTGGTGGTCAATATCAACGAACTGGACTACATGCAACACATCCGGCACGTTGAAGAACTCAACACGCGCAACACAAACATCATCAAATGCCGGAAAT